>JANLQT010000411.1:0-3487 GCA_031368035.1 Rhodobacterales bacterium
TACTTTTCGCATCACTGATCCAGAAAACTCCTTAACTTCCTCGACCGGCTCGGATGCTTCAGCTTCCGCAGCGCCTTGGCTTCGATCTGCCTAATCCGCTCGCGCGTCACCGAGAACTGCTGGCCGACCTCTTCCAGCGTGTGGTCGGTGTTCATCCCAATCCCGAAGCGCATCCGCAACACACGCTCTTCGCGGGGGGTCAGGGAGGCCAGAACCCGGGTCGTGGTTTCCTTCAGGTTTTCCTGAATGGCAGAATCCAGCGGCAGGATCGCGTTCTTGTCTTCGATGAAATCGCCAAGCTGGCTGTCTTCCTCGTCGCCAATCGGCGTTTCCAGCGAAATCGGCTCCTTGGCGATCTTCATCACCTTGCGGACCTTTTCCAGCGGCATTTGCAGCTTTTCGGCCAATTCCTCGGGCGTCGGCTCGCGGCCGATTTCGTGCAGCATTTGCCGGCCGGTGCGGACCAGCTTGTTGATCGTCTCGATCATATGCACCGGAATGCGGATCGTGCGGGCCTGATCGGCAATCGACCGGGTGATCGCCTGACGGATCCACCAGGTCGCATAGGTCGAGAATTTATAGCCGCGGCGGTATTCGAATTTATCGACGGCCTTCATCAGGCCGATATTGCCTTCCTGGATCAGGTCGAGGAATTGCAGGCCGCGGTTGGTGTATTTCTTGGCGATAGAAATCACCAAACGCAAATTGGCTTCCACCATTTCCTTCTTCGCCTGCCGGGCTTCCTTTTCGCCCTTTTGCACCTGGTTCACGATGCGGCGGAATTCCTGGATGTCGACGCCGACATATTTGCCGACCTCGGCCATCTCGCCGCGCAGGTCTTCGATCTGGGTGCGGCTTTTCTCGGCCAGAGTTTGCCAGCCGCGACCGCCCTTGGTCATCATGCGTTCGAACCAGGTCGGGTCGAGTTCATTGCCTTTGTATTCATCGACAAATTCGCGGCGGTTGATCCGCGCGGCATCGGCCAATTTCACCATCGACGAGTCAATCGACATGATGCGCTTGTTGATGCCGTAAAGTTGGTCGATCAACGCGTCGATGCGGTTGTTGTGCAGGTGCAATTCGTTCACCAGCACGACGATCTCGCCGCGCAGTTTCTGATAGGCGACTTCGTTGGCGGCAGTGAAATGCTTCTTGGACGACAGCGTGGATTCCATCCGGTTGCGCTGCATTTCAGCCAAACCAGTATAGTCGGCGGCGATCAGGTCCAGGGTTTCCAGCACCTTGGGCTTCAGCGCGGCTTCCATCGCGGCCAGCGACATCGAGACGCCGTCTTCGTCGTCCTCGTCATCTTCAGAGCGCACGATCGGATTGCCGTCGGCATCCATTTCCGGCTCTTCCGTGCCCGGGCGAGGGGCGCCACTGACGTCGAGACCTTCCATTTCGCCGCCGACAATGTCGTCTTCGCCGTCAAGGCTGCGGCCAAAGGTGGCTTCAAGGTCGATCACGTCGCGCAGCAGAATGTCTTCGGACAGAAGCTCGTCCCGCCAGATGATGATGGCGTGAAAGGTCAGCGGGCTTTCGCACAGGCCCGCGATCATCGTGTTGCGGCCCGCCTCGATCCGCTTGGCGATGGCAATCTCGCCCTCGCGCGACAGCAGTTCGACCGAACCCATTTCGCGCAGATACATCCGCACCGGGTCATCGGTGCGGTCCAGCGCCTCGGTGGTGGTGCCAACCACGGCCACTTCGCGGTTGGAAGTGGTTTCCACCAGTTCGCTGGCGACCGGGGCTGCGGGTTCTTCCTCGTCCGCCTCTTCGCCTTCGACGACGTTGATGCCCATTTCCGAGAGCATGGACATCACGTCCTCGATCTGCTCGCCGGTGAACTGCTCTTGCGGCATCACCGCGTTGAGCTGGTCGATGGTGATATAGCCCCGTTCTCGCGCCTCCGAGATCATCTTCTTGACCGCGGCCTGGCTGAGATCCAGCGAAACATCGGGGTCTTCGGTTTCGGATTTCACATCATCGGGGTCTTTGATCGACATGCCGTCTCCTGGCGGATCGTGATTCGAAGGGCCCGTTCAGATCGGGGACACGAATCAGTTGCGCGAATCAGTTGGTCGGGGCGAATCACTTCGCCGGTGAGGTCATATAGCGCGAATCAGCGCCATGGGCACGGGGGTGCGAACGCGCCGGTACATTTGATCTTCAACGCTTCTTTTCCCAGACTTTGGCGTCGATCAGCTTCTGCAAACTTTGCGACAGGGCCGAACGGTCCTCTCCCAAATCGGTGGCGTCCTCGCGGTCTGGCCGGTCGGCGCGGTGCATGGCGTCGGCGGATTGCGCCAGCCGCCAGGTCAGGCCCTCATCGGCAAGCCGGGTGATGTCTTCCATTGCGTCCGCCACTTCGCGCCGCGACCCGCGCCGGGCGCGGAGTTTGGCGAAATCTTCGGTCAGGCAGGCCTGCGCCATGTCTGCGTCGGATTGATTGCGGACGGGAGGCGCGCTTCGCACATGGGGACGCCGCATCAGAGCGTCAAGGTCAGGGCCGTGGGTTTCGGCAAGCTGCGCGCGCAGGGTTTCTGGCGGGGCCGAGAGCATGGCATCGCGCAGGCGGCGATGGGACACGGTCGTCGGCTCCATCCGGTCAAGATCGGCGTCGTAGCGCGGGATCAGGGCGGGATGGGTGACCAGGGTGGCGAGGATCACCGCTTCCAGTTCCTCGGACGCCTCGCCGCCCGGTTGGGCGAGGGCGCTGTCGCGGGTGAAGGACAGCGGTTGGGGGTCGGGTTCAGGGCGGCCACGGAACGCGCCTTTCGCCATGCGGGCCGGGGCGCGGAAGGGTTTGGCGACGGGGCCGAACAGATCGGCGCGCAGACGGCGGATTTCCTCGGCATAATGGCTGCGAAGTGAGGGGTCGGTGATGCGGGCCAGCATCGCGCGAAGGGTTTTGTCCAGGGCGGCGCGGCGTTCGGGGCTGTCGAAGGCGCGGCCTTCGGTTTCGCGCTGCCAGAGAAGGCGGACCATGGGCTGGGCGGTGTCGAGCAGCTTTTGCATGGCGGCGGGGCCTTGCGCCTTGATCAACTCGTCCGGGTCCTGGCCCCCGGGAAGGATGGCGAAGCGCAGGCCCTTGCCCGCCTGCATCAGCGGCAGCGCGAGGTCGATCAGGCGCAGCGCCGCCGCGACGCCGGCCTTGTCGCCGTCAAGCGCGATGAGGGGTTCATCCGCGACCTTCCACATCATGTGCAGTTGGTCCTCAGTGATGGACGTGCCCAAGGGGGCGACGGCGCCTTTGAAGCCGGCCTCGGACAGCGCGATCACGTCCATGTAGCCTTCGGCCACGATCAGCGGCGCGCCCTTGCCGACCGCTTCGCGGGCGGGGGAAAGGTTGAACAGGGTGCGGCCCTTGTCG
This sequence comes from Rhodobacterales bacterium, assembly GCA_031368035.1. Classification (GTDB taxonomy): domain Bacteria; phylum Pseudomonadota; class Alphaproteobacteria; order Rhodobacterales; family Rhodobacteraceae; genus Stagnihabitans. The sequence continues at coordinate 3,374 of JANLQT010000411.1, forward strand.
AACAGCTCCGTCTCCGGGCCGTTCAGGTATTTGGCGCGGGCGGCGGGGTCTTGGGAGCGGCCGCCGAGGGAAATCGCCCTGCCCCGGCCGTCGCGGATCGGGAAGATGATGCGG
>JANLQT010000461.1:0-9003 GCA_031368035.1 Rhodobacterales bacterium
CCCGAGGATCACGATCTGGCGGCCTCGCTTGCTGCCGCGCATGGCACGCGGGTCAGTTACATCGCTGCTGACATGTCGAAGGGCGAGGACTGCCGGGGGCTGATCGAAAAGGCCGGGGGCTGCGACATACTGGTGAACAACGCCGGCATTCAATACGTCGCCCCGATCGAGGAGTTTCCGACCGACAAGTGGAACCAGATCCTTGCCATCAACCTGTCGAGCGCCTTTCACACCACGGCGGCCGCCTTGCCGGGGATGAAGGCACGGGGTTGGGGGCGGATCGTCAACATCGCCTCGGCGCATGGGCTGACCGCCAGCCCGTTCAAGTCGGCCTATATCGCGGCCAAGCATGGCGTGGTCGGCCTGTCAAAGACCGTGGCGCTGGAGACGGCGGGGCTGGGCATCACCTGCAACGCCATCTGCCCCGGCTATGTGCTGACGCCCCTGGTCGAGGCGCAGATTCCGGGCCAGATGAAGGTGCACGGGATGGACCGCGAAACGGTGATCCGCGAGGTGATGCTGCTGCGCCAACCCTCGCGCCAGTTTGCGACGGTCGAGCAGATCGGCGGGACGACGGTCTATCTGTGCTCGGCGGCGGCGGATCAGGTGACGGGCACCACGATCAGCGTCGATGGCGGCTGGACGGCGATGTGATTTTTTTCAGAAAGACATTGCCAGAGAGGCAAATCTTGCTTGTAATGCGGAGGCTTACAGGAAACTGATGGAGGCGCGAATTGTCAGGTATCATCATCTACTGGCTAATTTCGGCGATAATTTGCGGCGTTATCACTAGCATGGTTGCATCTTCTAAGGGCAAAAATGAAGTTGTTTGGTTCTTTGTCGGATGCCTGCTGGGAATTTTCGGGATCATATTGATTGCGCTTCTACCGTCTGAGGTTCCCACTCAAGTTCGCGTTGTTGGAAGTGGTTTTGAGCAGTCTGACTCTGAAGACTCCTCGCCCTCGGTCTTGCGATATCTCCATGACCAGCCGCATTCTAGACAAGGTGGTTTTGGAGTTGAGGAAGTCACGCGATTTGACGAAAGAAGGTGGAAAGTCCTGAAAGAGGTTGATGAGGAGATCGCTGGCGCGGCGGAGCGCATTTCGTCCATGTCACCAAGCTTGGAGAATGAACTTGCTGAGAAATACCTCGTGTTGAACGACAAGTCCTATTTACTTGCACTTGAGCGACAACTTGCCGAACGTTTCGCCGCAAAGCAGAGGGAGGCCGAGGCGCTGACTGCTTCGCTTGGTGCTGCGCATGCAGAGTCTAGCTTGATGCAGCTAAGCAAATACAACGACAAGTTGGCAGTTTCGGGGCAAATGGATCCGGATCATAATGTTAGGGTTGTAAGAGTAGAGCCGTATTTGGGTTCATGGAAGGTCGCACAAGGTGGTATCAAGGTCACGTTCGAGAATGGAAAAGTTTTTCTTATCAATGGCAGATTTAAGCGAGTGTTTGCACCTGACACCGATATCGGCTGAAGAATATGGCGGGCGATCGATCCTCGAAAATTCTTGGTCTCACTCCCGTTCCGGCGGATAGGCGATGCCGGCGGTGGCGAGCAGCTTCACCTCGTCTTCGACCTTCATGTCCAGAAGGATCACGTCTTTCCTGGGCACAAACACCAGAAAGGACGACGCGAACGGCCACCTGCCGCACCGCGCCCACCAGTGTGCCGACAACGGGAATCCGCTCGATCACCCGGTGGATTTTGGTGGTGATGCGGCGGCCGGCCATGTCCTTTGCCAGAAAGCCCACCGCCAGGATCAGCACCAGCAGCGCCAGCGCGGCGAGCGCCGGGGACACAACCTCGCCGTCGGGGCCGATGATGGCGCGGATGAAGGGACGGAGGGTCTGGTTGACCAGTTGCCAGGCGGTCCAAGCCACATAGCCGATCACGCCAAGGGGCAACAGCACAAGGACCTCGGCCACGAAATCAGCGCGCAGCCGTGCGGCGAGGTTGACCAGACGCGGGCGCGGGGTCTTGGGGTCGCTTTGGCCCTTCGCAGCCCCGGGGCCCTGGCGCAGCGCGTTCGGACCGCGAAAGATCATGCGCCACAGCCCCGCCATCATGCCACCAGCGCCATTGCGATTCGTGCCCCCAGCCGCGCGTTGTTCAGCACCAGCGCGATGTTGGATTGCAGCGAGCGGCCCTCGGTCAGTTCGAAGATGCGTTGCAGCAGGAAGGGCGTCACGGCCTTGGAGGCGATACCTTTGGCGGCGGCGTCGCGCAGCGCCTGTTCGATCACCGGCATGATCTCGGCCCGGGAAATCTCGGCCTCGGGCGGGATCGGGTTGGCGATCAGTTGTCCGCCGGGCAGGCCCAGCAGGCCGCGCATCTTGTGGGAGGCGGCGATGGCCTCGGGCGTGTCCATCCGCAGCGGCGCTTTCAGGCCAGAGGAGCGCGACCAGAAGGCGGGGAAATCGTCCTGACCAAAGGCGATGACCGGGACGCCCTGGGTTTCCAGCACCTCCAGCGTTTTCGGCAGATCGAGGATCGCCTTGGCCCCGGCGGCCACGACCGTGACCGGGGTTTGCGCCAGTTCCATCAGGTCGGTCGAGATGTCGAAGCTGTTTTCGGCCCCCCGGTGCACCCCGCCAATGCCGCCGGTGGCAAAGACCGCTATGCCCGCCAGCCGCGCACATATCATCGTGGCGGCCACGGTGGTGGCCCCGGTGCCGCCGGTGGCGAGGCAGGCGGCGAGGTCGGCGCGGGAAAGTTTCGCCACGCCCTTGGCCTGACCCAGCGCGTCGAGTTCTGCCGGTTCCAGCCCGATGCGGATCACGCCGTCCAGCACCGCCATGGTGGCCGGAACGGCACAGTGGTTGCGAATCTCGTCTTCCACCCGTCGGGCGGTTTCGACGTTTTGCGGCCAGGGCATGCCGTGGGTGATGATGGTGGATTCCAGCGCCACCACCGGGCGGCGGGCGGCAAGCGCGGCGGCGACCTCGGCCGAAAAGCGCAGGGGAGGGGTCATGCGGTGTCTCCTGAAATGAAGCGGGCGGCGGCGATCAGTGCGGCCTCCAGTGCGGCCGGACGGGCGGCGCCATGCAGTTCGGCGGTCAGATGCGCGGCCATGAAGGTGTCCCCGGCGCCGGTGACGCGGCGCAGCGGGGCGGCGGGCGGTTGGCCGGTCAGAACCCCTTGGCCATGCGCGGCATCGGCGCAGGGGCGGGGGCCGTCGGTCACCAGCACCCGTTCGGCGCCAAGGTGCAGCAGCCGGGCGGCGGCGCCCGGGGCCGATGTGTCGGGATGGCCGGACAGGATATTGGCCTCGAACAGGTTCAGATACAGCGTGGCGCCAGGGTGCCGCAGCAGCGGGACAAGCCGGTCCGCCTTGCCAGGGCTGGCGGGCGCGATGCGCAGATCGGCCCGCGCGAACAGCGGCGAGGCGGCAATCTCGGCCAGAAGCGCGGTGGTCAGATTGCCATCCAGCGCCACGGGGCCGGTCCAGGGCGCCTCGGCCGACCCAAGGCGGCCGTCCGACAGGGGGGCGAGGATCGCGTCCCCGGCCAGTTCCAGCGAATGGGCATCGGCCACGGCGGCGACAAGGCCCGTGCTGTCCTCGATCGCCAGATATCGGTCGGTCGGCGTGGTGCAGCGGAACACATGGCGTGCATCAAGACCCATGGCGGTGATCCGGGCGATCAACTCGGCCCCCTCGGCATCCTGACCGATGGCGCAAAGCATCCCGGGGTTCCAGCCAAGCCGCACCAGCGTAGCGGCAATGTTCATGGCAACGCCGCCCGGCAGGCGGCTGATCCGCCCCGGCACGTCGTCGCCCTTGGCCATGGGCGCGGGGCTGCGGGCGATGATGTCCCACAGAACCGCGCCGATGCAGAGGATATCGGGTGTCATGGCGCCTTTCATCGCCTAGACTGGACTGGCGCGCAAGCCGGGGCGTCGGAGCCTCCGGCGGGGATATTTTTGGCTTCTGTGATGGGGCAGGGTGATGGGATTTGCGGGGATACCGCGCGAGACGGTGGCGTTTCTGCAGGGGCTGGAGGCGAATAACGACCGGGTGTGGTTCGAGGCGCACCGGGCGGAATATGAGGCGTTCTGGCTGAAGGTGGGGCTGGACCTTGCGGCGGACTTGTCGGGGTCGTCGGTTCTACGTGATCTCGCTGAGCGGCACGGCTTTGCTGTGCAACGCCCATGCGTTAAGAAAGGTGGCACCGCCGTAATGGCGGAACACTAGTATGAGTTGAAGGTATGAAACTTGGGGCATTCGGCATCGCCTGCATTGGGCTGGCAACAGTGTGGTCCGGCGCGACGCTGGCAGACTTGCCGATCTGCTACATGGAAAACGATCCGATCGAAATGACAGCATGCTATAGGCGAATGGCGGCGGAACAGGGCACTCCGGCTCCATACCTCGACTTCGCGGCCGAGGCGCTGAAGGCCGCTGATGAGGCGGAGATCAAAGCCCATGGGTTGCCGCCTGCGCTGACCCCGTCGAAAATGACCGGTCCTGAACTATGCCAAACCTTTCACGACGCCCATGGTGAGCCTCGCGACAAGCAGGCCGTCTTGCAGGAAATCAAGGCAAGAGGCGCAACCGACCAAGATGTGACCGACATAACTGCATCACGTCTGCGCGTCGGAATGCCTGATTTCCTTATCATTTGCCGTTTGGGTTTGCCGCTCAAAGCGAACACAAGCGGCGGGTCGTGGGGCTCGCGAGTTCAATACGTCTTTGGCGACTTCGGGCCTTACGTGTACGTTGTGAATGGCCGCGTTGAGGCTTGGCAATTCTAGTAGGGCGGGGTTGCAATCCCTGCCTCTCCGCTTTATACGCGCGCCACTTCACAGGCGTGGCTTGGTCCTGACGGGGAGAAATCCCGTTTGGTCCGCCGGTTGGGGGAAACCCTGAAGACGGCCACGCCAAGGTTCAAACCGGAAAAGGATAAGGCATGGCTCTTCCCGAGTTCACCATGCGTCAGCTGCTTGAAGCTGGCGTTCACTACGGCCACCAGACCGCACGCTGGAACCCCCGCATGGGCGAGTATATCTATGGCGACCGCAATGGGATCCATATTCTCGACCTGACGCAGACGGTTCCGCTGCTGGATCAGGCCCTGAAGGTCGTCCGCGACACCGTGGCCAAGAACGGCCGCATCCTGTTCGTCGGCACCAAGCGTCAGGCGCAAAAGCCGATCGCCGAAGCCGCGGAAAAGTGCGCGCAATATTACATGAACCACCGCTGGCTGGGCGGCACGCTGACGAACTGGAAGACCATCTCCAACTCGATCCAGCGGCTGAAGCAGATCGACGAGATTCTGGCGCATGGCGCCGAAGGCATGACCAAGAAAGAGCGTCTGAACATGGAACGCGACCAGGGCAAGCTGCAAGCTTCGCTGGGCGGGATCCGCGAGATGGGCGGCGTGCCGGACCTGCTGTTCATCATCGACGTTGGCAAGGAATCGCTGGCGATCCTGGAAGCGCAGAAGCTGGGCATCCCGGTCGTGGGCATCGTTGACACCAACTGCTCGCCCAAGGGCATCACCCATGTGATCCCGGGCAATGACGACGCAGCCCGCGCCATCGCGCTGTACTGCGATCTGATCAGCCGCGCGGCGCTGGACGGCATGACCGCCCAGATGGGCGCTGCCGGTGTGGACCTTGGCGCGCTGGACACGGCGCCCGAAGAAGAAGCGCTGGCAGTCGAGGCCTGAGTGCCGATGTGACGCAACAGGCGTCACGGAAGTGTTGCCCGGCGGTGTCATGCCGCCGGGCGTCCCGATTCCAAGGAGAGATATGATGAACGTCACCGCTGCGATGGTGAAGGAACTGCGCGATTCGACCGGCGCTGGCATGATGGACGCCAAGAAGGCGCTGACCGAGGTTGAAGGCGACATGGAAGCGGCGGTCGATTGGCTGCGCACCAAGGGTCTGGCCAAGGCCGCCAAGAAGGCCGACCGTGTGGCGGCCGAGGGGCTGGTAGGCGTGTCGGTCTCGAATGGCCGGGGCGTGGCGGTCGAGATCAACTCGGAAACCGATTTCGTCGCCAAGAACACCGATTTCCAGGCTCTGGTGCGTGATATCACCAAACTGGCGCTGGATGTGGGCCAATCGGTCGAGGTGGTTCGCGCCTCGCATATCAACGGCAAGACCGTGGATGATGTGATCGGCGAGGCCGTCGCCCGCATTGGCGAGAACATGACCCTGCGCCGGATGCATGTGCTGGAGGGCGACACGGTGGTGTCCTACGTCCACAATGCGGCGAGTGAAGGCATGGGCAAGATCGGCGTGCTGGTCGCGCTGAAGGGCCCGGCCGACAAGGCGCAGGAAATCGGCAAGAAGTTTGCCCAGCATATTGCGGCGACCTCGCCCATCGCGCTGAGCGAAAAAGACGTGGATGCGGCGGTGGTCGAGCGCGAGCTCGCGGTGCAGACGCAAAAGGCTCTGGAGGAGAATGCGACGTCCTCCAAGCCCAAGCCGGAAAACGTTGTGCACAACAACATCATCCCGGGCCGGATGCGGAAGTTCTTCGCGGAATCGACGCTTCTGGGCCAAAGCTTCGTGCACAACCCCGACCAGACGGTGGCTCAGGCCGCTGCCGAAGCCGGAGTCGAGATCACCGGCTATGCCCGCGTCATGGTCGGCGAAGGCGTGGAGAAAAAGTCCGAGGATTTCGCCGCGGAAGTGGCGAAGATGGTCCAGGGCTGAACCATCTGCCGTTTTGAATGCAAGGGCCGGAGGGAAACCTCCGGCTCTTTTTCTTTGTCCCAAATCATCCTCCCCAAATATCCCGCCGGGGGTCTGGGGGGTGTGAAACCCCCCAGCTTTCCCGTCCGCGCCGCCCTTCCCATTCCTGCGCCCCTGATCTACCACTTTGATCAAACGCCGGGGGCGCCAGATGAACAGCTATGACGTGGTGATTGCGGGCGGGGCGGTCATGGGCGCCTCGCTGGCGTTCTGGCTGACCCGGATGCAACCGGGGATCCGGGTGCTGGTGGCGGAAAGGGACCCGAGTTTCACCTTTGCCTCCACTGCGCTGTCGGTGGCCTCGATCCGCCAGCAATTCTCGACGCCCACCAATGTCGCGATTTCCCGCTTTGGCATCGACTTCATCAAGCAATTTTCCGAACGGCTCGGCCAGCCCGAGGCGGGCGATCTGGGGCTGGTCGAGAACGGCTATCTGTTCCTCGCCCGCAGCGCTGAAGGGGCGGCGACGCTGGGCAAAATGGCGACGATGCAGCGACGCTTCGGGGCGGTGACAGAGATTCTGAGTCCCGAGGGGGTGCAGGCGCTGTTCCCCTGGATCGAGGTCGGTGATCTGGAGGCGGCAAGCTATGGCGCCAGGGACGAGGGCTGGTTTGACAACATGGGTCTCCTCAACGGGTTCCGTATGGCCGCCAAGGCGCAGGGGGCGGTGTTCGTTGCCGATGAGGTGACGGGACTGGAACTGGAAGGCGACCGCGTCGTGGCGGCACGGCTCGCCAAGACCGGACGGGTGGCCTGCGGGGCCTTTGCCAATGCGGCGGGCACGCGGGCGGCGGTGGTGGCCCGGATGGCGGGCATGGGTCTCCCGGTGGAACCGCGCAAGCGGACGGTGTTCGTGATCGACGCGCCGAACGCGCGGCATCCCGAGGCGCCCTTGCTGATCGACGCCGGCTATTACCTGCGCCCCGAACGGGGGCACTGGATCACGGCAACCGTGCCAGAGGACGACAAGGCCTGTGATGCCAATGACTTCGAGCCCGATCTTCATCTTTTCGAGGATGCGATCTGGCCCGCGCTTTATGCCCGCGCGCCGGGGTTCGACGCGGTCAAGGTGGTGCGGCACTGGGTCGGGCATTATGCCTACAACAGCTTTGACCAGAACGCGCTGCTTGGCCCGCTGCCGATGGTGCCGAACCTGTATTTCCTGAACGGGTTTTCCGGGCACGGGTTGCAGCAGGCGCCCGCCGTGGGCCGGGGACTGGCGGAGCATATCCTGACCGGGGGCTGGCAGAGTCTGGACCTGTCGGATCTGTCGGTGACGCGGCTTCTGGAGGGGCGACGGGTGCAGGAAACCGAGATCGTCTGACGCGCCCGTGCCCGCGCCAACGATTTTCCTTCGAAAAATCAGGCGCAACGGTCAGTACCGCGGAATTTTCGGAGGAAATTCGTAGCGGCGGGGGGGGTCAGGTGCGGAACTGCTTGGCCAGTTTCAGACCCTGTCCCTGATAGTTGGACGCAATCCCCGCGCCGTACAGTTGGTCTGGCCGCTCGGCCATCCGCTCATACACCAGCCGCCCCACCACCTGCCCATGCTCCAGCACGAACGGCGCCTCGTGGCAGCGCACTTCCAAGACACCGCGCGACCCCGCGCCGCCCGCCGCCGCATAGCCGAAACCGGGGTCGAAAAACCCGGCGTAGTGCACGCGAAACTCGCCCACCATGGCCAGATAGGGCGCCATTTCGGCGGCGTAGTCGGGCGGGATCGTCACCGCCTCCTGGCTCACCAGAATGTAGAACGCACCGGGGTCGAGGATGATCCGGCCCTCGGTCGAACGCATCTCTTCCCAGAATTCGCGCACCGGATAGTGGCCGATCTTGTCCAGATCGATCACCCCGGCATGCGGCTTGGCGCGGTAGCCCAGAAGATCACCCCGCGCGGGCCGCAGATCGACGGAAAAGCCGAGGCCCTCGGATATGACGGCCTGGCCGCTGACCAGCGGCTCGGCAGCGTGCAGCAAGGTCAGTTCGGCGTCCGTCAGCACCGCCTGACCCTGACGGAAGCGAATCTGGTTCAGCCGTTGCCCGGCGCGCACCAGCACTGAAAAGCTGCGCGGGCAGACCTCGGCATACAGCGGGCCGTCGTAACCTTCGGTTATCCGGTCGAATTCCGTGCCGCCATCGGTGATCGTGCGCGTCAAGAGGTCCAGCCGCCCGGTGGAGCTTTTGGCATTGGCGACCGCGGACAGGCCCGGGGGCAGGGCCAGGCGTTCGGCCAGCGGCACCACATAGACGCAGCCCTTTTCCAGCACCGCGCCGCCGGTCAGATCGATTCG
>JANLQT010000465.1:0-4093 GCA_031368035.1 Rhodobacterales bacterium
GGCCTTGAGGTTCCATTTCTTGTTGATCGGCACCAGCGTGTCGCGGATCGCGTCGGTGGTGCCGTGGAAGCTGATCGCCAGTTGGCAGCCGATCTCGGTCGCGGCGCGGGCGATTTCGGGGACGACGCCGGAGGTGGACAGGGTGATGCGGCGGCGGGACAGGCCGATGCCTTCGTGGTCCATGGTGATCAGCATGGCGTCGCGGACGTTGTCGAAGTTGTACAAGGGCTCGCCCATGCCCATCAGGACGACGTTGGAGACGAGGCGGACCTCGTCCTTGGGCTCGCCGGGTTTGGGCCATTCGTCAAGGTCATCGCGGGCGAGCATGACCTGGCCGACGATCTCACCCGCCGTCAGGTTGCGGACCAGTTTCTGGGTGCCGGTGTGGCAGAAGGAGCAGGTCAGGGTGCAGCCGACTTGCGACGAGACGCAGAGGGTGCCGCGGTTTTCCTCGGGGATGTAGACGGTTTCAACCTCATGCCCGCCGGCGATGCGCAGGAGGTATTTGCGCGTGCCGTCGGCGGAGACCTGTTTGGTGACGATCTCGGGCAGTTGTATCGTGAAATGCGTCGCCAGCAGGGCGCGGTAGTCTTTGGCGAGGTTGGTCATCGCGCCGAAATCGCGGGCGCCCCAGTGATAGACCCATTGCCAGACCTGACCGAGGCGCATCTTGGATTGCTTCAAGGGCGTTCCAGCCTCGACCAAAGCGGTCTGCATCTCGGCGCGGGTCATGCCGATCAGATTGCGCTTGCCGGTTTCGGGCAGCTTGCGCGGCAGGGTCAGGACGTCCTGGGTGATGGCGGTGGCGGTGGTCATGGCATGTCTTTCAGGCGGAAGCCCTGCATATAGGGTATTCCGCACCTTAAGAAAACAGGCCCGGAGCCGTTACTTGCAGCGACTGGCAGCTTCGTCCATCGCGGCGGAAAAGCCCTTCAGGCTGAACGTGTCCTTGGTCTGGGTGCCTTTGCCGGAATGGGCGGTCAGGCTGGCCTCGGCCCCGGCTTTCAGCGCGGCCATCAACTTGGCGTCATCGTCCGCGCCCGAGGTCCAGGCCCATTCGCCGTCCGAGAACAGTTCGAACTTCTTGCCGCCCACGTCCACGTCCACCTTGCTGTCCTTGGCAAAGGGATAGCCGCCGGTGAACGACACCTCTCCTGCGGGCTGACCGGGGCGGAAGGTGATGAACAGCAAGACGTCAGAGCGCTTGACCGAAACGGCCTGACCGTCGCGGGTGTTCACGCTTTCCTTGGGGCTGGAGACGCCCCAGCATTCCTTGGAGGGCTTGTCTTCGGTGAAGACGCTCCAATCGGTCTTGGTCGCCACGCGGTTGGTGGATTCCTGCGCCAGGGCGGGCAAGGCCGCCAGCGAAAGGGCCACACCGACCAGCGTGCGCATCATCCAGCGTGTCATGTCTTGGGCCTCCTGCCGCTTTTGGTCCGCGCCTGCCGCTTGTCGCGGTTTTCAGGGGGTGGCGCGGACCCCATCTGTTCGATAGGACATGCATAACCGAAAAGCGGCGGGGCGTGAAAGCCCCTGTGGCGGAAAATGGCCAAGCCGCGGGGGATTGGGCCATGCGAGACGATCAAAATACTGTCAATTCAGGCCCGGTGAACGAAAACGCCGTGCCGATGATCGAGGTCTGGCGCGGCGGCATTCTGGAAAGTGCCCATCTGGGTCACGCGGTGATCTGCGATGACCGGGGTGAAGTGATCGAGGCCTGGGGCAACCCGCGGGCGGTGATCTTCCCGCGGTCAAGTTGCAAGATGATTCAGGCGCTGCCGCTGATCGAAAGCGGGGCGGCGGATGAGGTGGGGCTCAGCGACCGGCATCTGGCCTTGTCCTGTGCCAGCCACAATGGCGCGGCTTTGCACACGCATATGGTCGAGGACTGGCTGCGCGATCTGGGGCTGAGCGAGGCGAATTTGCGCTGCGGATCACATGAGCCTTATGACCGGACCGAACGCAACCGGCTGATCCGGGCCGAGGAGGCGCCGTGCCAGTTGCACAACAATTGCTCGGGCAAGCATGCGGGGTTCGTGACGCTGAACCGGCACATGAAGGGGCATTCGGAATATATCGAGCTTGATCATCCGTTGCAGCAGGCGGTGAAGCTGGCGTTTGAAGAGGTGACGGGCGAGGAAAGCCCGGGGCATGGCATCGACGGCTGCTCGGCGCCGAACTTTGCAACATCAGTCACCGGGCTGGCGCATGCGATGGGGCTGTTTTCGGGCGCGTCGGAGTTTGGCGGCTGGCGGGGCCGGGCGATGTATCGGCTGACGCAAGCGATGATGGCGCATCCGGAGCTGGTGGCGGGCGAGGGGCGGTCCTGCACGGCGCTGATGCGGGCGATGGGCGGCCGGGTGGCGGTCAAGACCGGGGCCGAGGCGGTGTTCGTGGCGATCTTGCCGGAACAGCGGCGCGGGATAGCGGTGAAGATCGTGGACGGGACCACGCGGGCGGCAGAGGCGGCGATCACCGCGCTGCTGGTGCGGGCGGGGGCGCTGGAGGGGTTTCATCCGGTGGTGAAGCAGTATCTGGGCACCACGCAGCGCAACTGGCGCGGCTTTGCCACGGGCACGCTGGTGGCGGCGCCGGGGTTTCCGGACTGAGTTCGGGGGAAGATGGGCGCATCACCCATCCTACGGCGCTTGATTTCGGGCGCGACGCGCGTAGAGTTTGGGGCCATGACGGTTCACAGCCTGACGCCCTTTCCCGGCCATTCCCCCCCACCCGAACAGGTGTTTTTCGACCGGCGCGAGCTTGGCGCCATTCTGGCGGTCTATGGGCGGAGGGTCGCGGCGGGCGAGTGGCGCGACTATGGCATCCGGGGCGAGGCCGAGGTCGCGGTGTTTTCCATCTTCCGGCGGACGGGCGAGACGCCGACCTACCGGGTGGAAAAGCGGCCGAAGATGCGCAATCGGCAGGGGATGTATGCGCTGGTGGGGGCCGAAGGGCAGGTGCTGCGGCGCGGGCACGATCTGGCGGCGGTGCTGCGGTTTTTGGACCTGAAGGCGATCAAGGTGATCGGCTGAAGCTGTGAAATCGCAGGATTTCACGCGTGAAATCTTGTGTAATGCGTTGGTTTAAAACGATATTCCAAATTACGTTCAGGAAGAGTTAACCATGATCCGGGGTGCCAGGCTGCCGATGGTGATCCAGCGGAGCGGCTGCGCGGCGTTGTTTTCATGTCGCCTTTCGCCTTCGGCGAGACGGCTCCGGTGCCTCCGGCGGGAGGTATTTGTCTCCGCGGTGATGATGCGGGCTGCGTCAGGGCGCGTCGGGAGGCGGCAGGGTCCAGTTGGTGCTGCGGGCCCAGGCTTCGGCGCCGGCCATGAGGATGTCGAAGACCGGGTCTTTGATCTGGTAATAGGCGTCTGCGTCGGTGGGAAAGTGGTGGGCCAGGCCCTGTTTGACCGAGGCATAGGCTGCAGCGGCGAGGGGATGCGCGCGCAGGTAGTCCCGGCACAGCAGCGGGTAGCGGGCGTTGAAGCGGCCGGATTCGCGGATGTGGACATGGGCCGGATACGGGGTTTGTGCCTTGAAGAACAATTTTCGAAGTTCGGGTGCGGGCAGGGTCATGCCGGGCGGGCAATGGTCGGATACCGGGCGTCCCCGGACGAAGCCGGAGACGGCGAGCCGGTCGGGGTCAAGATCGGCGAGGTTGGGGACAGTGATCTGCACGTCTATGATCGGTTTGGCGGCGAGGCCCGGAACGGCGGTGGAGCCGATATGGTGGATCGCGGCGCCGGGCGGCACAAGCGGGGCGAGGCGGCTTGCGAGCGCGGCGAAATGACGGGGCCAGTCCGGGTCCGGGGGGGCGATGACGATGGGCATGCGCGGCATATTGCCGGACGGCGCGCCGGGGGCAAGGGCGAGGCGCGGTGACGCATCCGGGCGGGGCTGGTCGCATCAGCGCTTTCGCCGCGCGCGTGGCTGATCTAGATGTGGCGCCAATGCGGGCGGGGCGAACCGCCTTGGGGAGGGTCTTGATGACACATCTTTGGGTGCGCGCCGAGCAGCGGGCGCATGAAGAACGTGTGGGTCTGACGCCTGAAGGCGCGGCGGCGCTGGTGGCGGCGGGTATCAAGGTGTC
>JANLQT010000502.1:0-12577 GCA_031368035.1 Rhodobacterales bacterium
ATCCAGAACCCCGGGCTTCAGCATGACGGTGACGCGGGCTTTCATCGGGCTCTCCAGACTTCAGTTGATCAGCGTGGGTTTCATCGCATGCGTCACGTTCGAGGGTAAAACCCCCAGACGCCGCGCCAGTTCCGTATAGACGTCGGCCAGCGGCCCCGGCTCCAGCGGGCCCTCGCCCTTGTCGGCGGTGCCGCGCAAATCCCACAGCCGGCAGGAATCCGGGCTGATCTCATCGGCCACGATCAGGCGCATGTAATCGCCTTCCCAGATCCGCCCCACCTCGATGCGGAAATCGGCGAGGCGAATGCCCACGCCCATCATCACGCCCGACATGAAGTCGTTCACCCGCAAGGCCAAGGCGATGATATCGTCCAGATCCTGCTGGCTGGCCCAGCCAAAAGCGACGATATGCTCTTCGGACACCAAGGGCGAATTCAGCCGCGCGTCCTTGTAGTAATACTCCACGATCGGCCGCGGCAGCGCCGTGCCTTCGGGAATCCCCAGCCGCGTCGACAACTCGCCTGCGGCAAAGTTGCGCACCACCACCTCCAGCGGCACGATCTCGGCCATGCGCACCAGTTGCTCGCGCATGTTCAGACGGCGGATGAAATGCGTCGGCACCCCGATGGAGTTCAGGCCGGACATGAAAAATTCCGACAGACGGTTGTTCAGCACGCCCTTGCCTTCAGCGGCGGCATTGGTCGGCTGCTCGTCCTGCTTGGGCGCGCCTTCGTCCTTGAAATACTGGATCAGCGTGCCCGGCTCTGGCCCCTCGTACAGGATCTTCGCCTTGCCTTCATAGACCTTCTTGCGGCGTGCCATGACTGCTCCGGAGTGACCTGCTTCGCCCCTTGCAGGGCCTGCCTCGCGCTATAGGCCAAGCGCCCTCCTCTCGCAACCCGGCTCCCGCATCCTGACGCGCGGCCCTTGCAGCAAGGCGCCCACAAGGCCATATCAGGGGCAACGCAGCCGGAGGACCTATCGATGCCCATTTTTGACGACCGCGAGTCGGCCTTCGAGGCCAAGTTCGCCCATGATGCCGACATGATCTTCAAGGCCGAAGTGCTGCGCAACAAGCTGGTCGGCCGCTGGGCCGCCGGTCTTTTAGGCAAAACCGGAGAGGACCTGGACGCCTATGTGACCACGGTCGTGGCCGCCGACTTCGAAAAGCCGGGCTCGGAAGATGTGGTGGCCAAGCTGGCCGCCGATCTTGAAGGCAAGGCCACGCCCGATGAAATTCGCGCCAAACTGGGCGAGATGCTGCCGCAAGCCAAGGCGCAACTGGCGTCCCAGACCTAAGCGCCGGCCCTGATCCCCCGGCGAGCCGAAGTTGAAGGGCCGCGAACATCATCATGGCGGAAATGAATTTGCCACGGCCCCCTCGCCGTGGCAAAGAGGCCCGGCGTTTTGAACAGGAGATTGCCATGGCCCTTGATGCGCTGACCAAACTTTTGAACGCGCGGGACTGGCTGATGGCCGACGGGGCCACCGGCACGAACCTGTTCAACATGGGCCTGGAATCGGGCGAGCCGCCGGAGTTCTGGAACACCGACAAGCCGGGCAACATCCGCAAGCTGTACAAGGCGGCGGTGGACGCAGGGTCCGACATTTTCCTGACCAATTCCTTCGGCGGCAATGCAGCCCGGCTGAAGCTGCACCAGGCCACGGGCCGGGTGGGTGAGTTGAACCGGGTGGCCGCCGAACTGGGGCGCGAGATTGCCGACAAGGCGGGCCGCGTCGTGGTGGTGGCCGGCTCGGTCGGCCCGACGGGCGAGATTTTTGAACCGATGGGCACGATGACCCATGCCGTCGCGGTCGAGATTTTCCACGAACAGGCCGAGGCGTTGAAGGCCGGCGGCGCGGATGTGCTGTGGGTGGAAACCATGTCGGCGCCCGAGGAATACAAGGCCGCCGCCGAGGCTGCCGCGCTGGCGGGCATGCCCTGGGCCGGCACGATGAGCTTTGACACCGCAGGCCGCACGATGATGGGCATGACCTCGGCCGCGATGGCGGTGATGGTGGAAACCTTGCCCAACCCGCCGATCGGCTTCGGGGCGAACTGCGGTGTCGGCGCCTCTGATCTGATGCGGACGGTGCTGGGATTTGCGGCAACTGGCTCTGCCAGACCTTTGATCGCCAAAGGAAATGCCGGAATCCCGAAGTATCACGAAGGCCATATCCATTATGACGGCACGCCGGAATTGATGGCGGAATATGCCGTGCTGGCGCGCGATGCAGGGGTCAGGATCATCGGCGGCTGCTGCGGCACGATGCCGGACCATCTGCGGGCCATGCGCGCCGCGCTTGAATCGCGGCCGAAGGGCGAGACCCCGACGGCAGACCTAATTCAGGCCAAACTCGGGGCGTTTTCCTCGGTGTCGGATGGCACGGATGGCAACGGGCCGGAAAAGCGCGAGCGCCGCCGCCGGGCGTAAGCGTGATGGGCATGAATGCGCCATCTACCGGTAAGATGGCGCATTCATGCCCATCTTCCATTGGCCTCACGCCCGCAATTGCCCCAACAACGCCGCGACCGACTTCCGCCGCCCCTGCGTGGGCGGCACGATCATCACATAGGGTCAGGGCATCGGCAGCGCCGGCCCGTCCAGCCGGACCATCAGCCCGGCGCGGAGATATCCGCCTGCGTCAAACGCTCTGGCACCAGCGCCCCCGCCAAGCCCACCCGCGCCGCAGCTTCAAACGCGCGCAAAGCGGTCAAGGGGGGCAGGCTGGGCATTGGACAGTCACAAGTTTTTCTTGGGCTAACCTGTAATTTCTCTTGTTGCCCGCCAAGCCTGAAACGGCAATCCTGCCCCAAACACGAGGGACCGCCATGCACGAGCTGATCGACCTGAAAACCTATCCGCTGGACCAGCCCGGTGCGCCCGCCTGGGCTGCCCTCGTCGCCCGCTGCAAGGCCGATCTGGCGCGGGACGGCATGTTCGATCTGGCCGGATTCCTGCTCCCCGCCGCCACGGCCCAAGCGGTCGCGGACCTTGCCCCCCGCGCCGAGACCGAGGCGTTCAAGCATTGCCGCCAGCACAACATCTACTTTCGCAAAGAAGTCCCCGGCCTCGCCGAGGATCACCCGGCGCTGAAAACCTTCGAAACCGTCAACCACACCCTGTGCGGTGACCAGGTCGGCGGCGTCATGCAGCGCCTGTACGAGGCGCCGGAATTCGCAGCCTTTCTCGCGGCTTGCATGGACAAGCCGGTGCTGTACACGATGGACGACCCGCTCGCCCGGGTGAACGTGATGACCTACCGCGAAGGTGAGGCGCTGAACTGGCATTTCGACCGGTCGGAATTCACCACGACGATCCTGCTGCAAGCCCCGGGTGCCGGCGGCCTGTTCGAATACCGCACCGACCTGCGCTCGGACGCCGATCCGAACTACGACGGCGTGGCGCGGATGCTGGCCGGCGAGGACGCCCAGGTGAAGCGCATCACGCTGACCGCCGGCGCGCTGAACGTGTTTCGCGGCAAGAACACCGCGCATCATGTGACGCCGGTGGAGGGTGCGACCAACCGGATGATCGCGGTGTTTTCCTTCTACGACCGCCCCGGCGTGCGGATGAATGCAGAAGAGCAGAAAGGTTTCTACGGCAGAGCCGCATGACCGCATCGCAACCCGTAGGATGGGTGATTCACCCATCATTTCCATGACCCGTGACGTGATGGGCGATTCACCCATCCTACGGAGGACCGTGCGACCCACCTTAACAGAGTCCTAACAAAAAATACGAAACTATTTCTTATCAATGGCTTACACGGTATTGCACGCGTGCAACATTTGGAATTGCACACCCCACACGATCAAAACAACCCCAACTGCGCGCCCTTCCCGAACGGCACGGCGAACAGATCCGTCCGCAACGGCGGCTGAACCCCATCCAGTCCCAGCCGATGCGCCGCCACTTTGAACCGCCGCGCCAACAAATCCGCCCAGACCCCCTCGCCCTTGAACCGCTTGCCCCATTCCGCGTCGTAATCCTTGCCCCCATGCAGATCGCGCACCCGCGCCATCACCTTCTCCGCCCGCCCCGGCTCATTCTCCGCCAGCCAGGCCTTGAACAGGGGCGCCACCTCCATCGGCAACCGCAAGCAAATGAACGAGGCCGCCACCGCCCCCGCCTCGGCCACCGCCGCCAAAATTGGCTCCATCTCGTGATCCGTCAGCCCCGGAATGACCGGCGCAATCATCGCCCGCACGGGAATCCCCGCCTCACTTAACCGCTTGATCACATGCACCCGCCGGGACGGCGCCGCGGCCCGAGGCTCCATCCGCCGCGCAAGGTCCGCGTCCAGCGTGGTGACCGAAATCCCGACGCGGACCAGCCCTTGCGCGGCCATCGGCGCAAGAATGTCCACATCGCGCAGGACCAGCGCGCCTTTGGTGGTGATGGCCACCGGATGCTGGAACGCCGCCAGCACCTCCAGCACCTCGCGCATCACCCGATGCTCCGCCTCACAAGGCTGGTAGGGGTCGGTATTCGTCCCAATCGCAATCGTGGCGACCTTGTAGGACTTCGCCCGCAACTCCTTCTCCAGCACCTTCCCGATCCCCGGGCGCGCGATCAGCTTCGTCTCGAAATCCAAACCCGGCGACAGGTTCAGCCAGGCATGCGTCGGCCTTGCAAAGCAATAGATGCAGCCATGCTCGCAGCCGCGATACGGATTGATCGACCGGTCAAACGGCAGATCGGGAGAGCGGTTGTAGCTCAGGGCCGAACGCGGCACTTCCAGCCGCACCTCGGTGCGCAAAAGCCGGTCCTCATGCTCACCGGGCCAGCCGTCATCCACCGCCTCGCGGGCATAGCCCTCGAACCGGCCGACCTGATTGCCCAAGGCGCCCCGCGCCCTGATCCGCGTGCCGGGCAGCACTGATCCATCGCCGTCTTTCATTCGGGATGTATGGAACATTCCGCGAACATTGCAAAGACCCTAGGACAAGGGCACCGCGCAGATGTTCGGCGCGTCCGGGTCGGGCGGCAGGACGGTGATGTCATAGCTGAACACCTCATCTGGGCCGCGCCACAGCGAGAACCGCCACAGGCCGGGCGGGAAATCCGCCGTGCCGTCCTCCAGATGCCCCAACCAGATCGTCCCGTCCGGGCGCGAGCGGGTGGACCAGCTTTGCTGTTTGCCGCAGCACGGATCGCCGTGGCTTTCCCTTGCGGTCAGGATGCTGTTGCGCAGCATTGGACCCAGCCGCGCCACCACGCCAATGCCGATCCCGGGCATCGAGGCCAAAGTATCACCCTCGGCCACGAAATCGAACGGGGCGAGGAACAGGTTCACCTGGCCGCCGCCCTCCAGCGCATCGGCGGCAGAATCGGGCCGCCTCAGGCAGAAAAAGCCCGCTGTCACCGCCTCCAGCGCATCGTCATGGGCATAGGTCAGATCGGCCTGCCCGGCGCCGGGGACGGCCAGTTGCAGAACGGCACTCATCAGGCCAAGGACAAAGACGCGGCGGGGCATCGGCGGGGTCCGGGCAACGGCGGCTGAGGCAAACTGTCCCCCTCTGCGGCCTGCTTGTCGAGTCCGATCCAAAGCTTGCGCCGCATTTCCCGCGCGCGCGGCCCTTGCTGTCGGCTTTCATCCGGGGCATGTCGTATTCCGCAGAGTCCCTGCGGCCCTTTGGCCCCATTGACGATTGAGCAAGTCCTTTGGAGCGCCCCCCCATGGCCGACGACGACGAAATCATCCTGTCCGAACTGTCCGACGACGAGCTTTCATTGCAGATGCATGACGATTTGTACGACGGTCTGAAGGAAGAGATCGAGGAAGGCGTCAGAATCCTGCTGGCTCGCAACTGGACGCCCTATGACGTGCTGACCAAGGCGCTGGTCGCGGGCATGACCATCGTGGGCGCCGACTTCCGCGACGGCATCCTGTTCGTGCCCGAAGTGCTGCTCGCCGCCAATGCGATGAAGGCCGGGATGTTTATCCTGAAGCCGCTGCTGGCCGAAACTGGCGCGCCGCGCATGGGCAAGATGATAATCGGCACCGTGAAGGGCGATATCCACGACATCGGCAAGAACCTCGTCGGCATGATGATGGAAGGCGCCGGGTTCGAGGTGAAGGACCTGGGGATCAACAACTCGGTCGAGAAATACTTGGCCGCCATTGAAAGCGAACAGCCGGACATCCTTGGCATGTCGGCGCTGCTGACCACGACGATGCCCTATATGAAAGTCGTGATCGACACACTGAAGGAAAAGGGCATGCGCGAGGATTACATCGTCCTCGTCGGCGGTGCGCCTTTGAACGAGGAATTCGGGCGTGCCATCGGTGCGGACGCCTATTGCCGCGACGCTGCCGTGGCGGTCGAGACGGCGAAGAAGTTCATGGCGCGCAAGCACAATCAGGCGCAGGTTTAAGCGCCACGCACGGCATTCAGGCCCCCGGATGCCGCGCGCATCCGGGGGCCTTTTCATTTGGGGCATAAGGCCCATATCGGCATGATGGACGATCTGGACGACACGGTTCTGACCGAGGCCGGGCTGCCGCCCGAGGGGCCGGGCCGTGTCTTGCTGCTGGCCTGCGGCGCCCTGGCGCATGAGGTGCTGGCCGTCATCCGTGCCAATGGCTGGAGCCATCTGGTGCTGCAATGCCTGCCCGCGAAACTGCACCTTTATCCGTCGAAAATCACCGCCGAAGTGGCGCGTGTGGTGCTGGCAGAGCGCGCGAATTACACCGCGATCCATGTTCTGTATGCCGATTGCGGCACTGGCGGGCTTTTGCAGGAAAAGTGCAAGGAACTGGGGGTCGAGATGATCTCTGGCCCGCATTGTTATTCGTTTTTTGAAGGCAATGACGTCTTCCTTCCGCGCACGGAAACCGAATTCACCGCGTTTTATCTGACCGATTTCCTGGTCCGGCAGTTCGACGCCTTCGTCTGGAAGCCGATGGGCTTTGACCGCCACCCCGAACTGATCGCCATGATGTTCGCCCATTACACCAAGCTGGTCTATCAGGCCCAGACCGAGGACGCTGCCCTGTCGGCCAAGGCCGAAGATTGCGCCCGGCGGCTGGGGCTGACCTATGAGCGGCGCTTTACCGGCTATGGCGATCTGGTGCCGTTTCTGGTGCAGGCCGCGCGGTAGTGGACGGGGCGCGGCGCGGCCCTTATGGTGCCGGGATGCTGCCAGACACCGCCGAAGACTTCCCCCGCGCCTTTTCTCAAGCCTTTGCCACCCAATCGGGCGCCGATATTGCGGCACTTCTGGCACCGGACGGACAGGGGCTGACCCTGTCCGGACAATGGGCCGAAGACCGCGCGGCCATGGAATCGGCCTGGGCTGCGGAATTTTCGGGGCTTCTGGCGCGGGCACGTCTGGTGACGGGGCGGGTGAATTTGCGGATGTTGGGGCCGGGGGCGGCGGTGCTGAGCCAGCGCTATGTCGTCAGTGGCGCGCTGGACGCCGCGGGGGCCGAGATGCCGCGGATCCCGGCGGTGCTGGCGGCGGTGATCATCGCCACGACGGGCGGCTGGCAGGCGGTGAGTTTGAGTTTCTCGGCGATATCGGACTGATATACGCCCGTAGGATGGATGTTTCACCCATCATGCCGAGGCGCCGGGAAAATGATGGGTGAATCACCCATCCTACAAAGCGTTCAACAACTCCGCCGCCGCAGCCCTCGCCGCATCAGTCACCCTATCCCCCGCCAGCATCCGCGCGATCTCTTCCATGCGCGCCGCCGCGTCCAGTCGCGACACGGCGGTGCGGGTCTGGCCTGCCTTGACCGCCTTTTCCACCCGCCAGTGATGCGCCCCCAAGGCCGCGACCTGCGGCGAGTGGGTGACGACCAGCACCTGCCCGCCCCCGCCATTTTCGGGGCCCGCCAGCGCCTTCAGCCGCCGCCCGACCGCATCCGCCGTGGCCCCGCCCACCCCCCGGTCAATTTCGTCAAAGATCAGCGTCAGACCGGTCGATTGCCCGGTCAGGCAGACCTTCAGCGCCAGCAGAAACCGGCTCAGCTCGCCGCCCGAGGCGATCCGGTTCAGCGGCCCTGCCGGCGCGCCGGGGTTGGTGGCGACGGTGAAGGTGATCGCGTCCACGCCCTCGGGACCGGGGTCCGCCGCGCTGCGTTCGGTGGTAAAGCGGGCGCGGTCCATCTTCAGTGGCGCCAGTTCCCCTGCCATGGCCTTGTCAAGCCGCCCCGCCGCCTGGCCCCGCGCCTTCGAGACCCGGGCGGCTTCGGCGGCATAGGCCAAGTCCGCCTCCGCCACCGCCTTTTCACGGCGGGACAAGCCCTTGGCGCCGTCATCCAGCGCCGCGAGCCGGGTCTGAAGCCCCTCGGCCAGCGCCGCCAGATCATCCGGCGGCACACCATGCTTGCGGGCCAGCGCGCGAATCGCAAACAGCCGCTCTTCGACGGCTTCCAATTCGCCGGGGTTCACCTGCAGTAGGTCCAGGCAGCCCTCGACCCCCTGCACGGCGTCGCCAAGTTCGATCAGCGCACGGGAAAGCGCCGCCAGCGCCTCGTCCAGCCGGCCCTCGGCCCGGTCTACAACATCCTCCAGCCGGCGCTGCGCGTCCCGCATCGCGCCCTCGGCCCCATCGCTTAGCCCGGCATGGGCGCGGACAATGTCGGCGCGGATGCGCTCTGAGGCCTGCATCATCCGGCGGCGGCTGTCCAAAGTCGCGTCTTCACCGGGCAGCGGCGTCAGCTTTCCAAGTTCGGCGACGGCATGACGCAGGAAATCCTCCTCGGCCCGGGCCGCAGCGAGCGCAGCTTGCGCCGCCTCCAGATCCGCCCGCGCCTGCGACCGGGCCCGCCAGGCCAGCCGAAGCGCCGCAAGGTCCAGCCCGGCAAACTCGTCCAGCAAGGCCCGGTGGCCGCGTGGGTTCAACAGGCCGCGGTCGTCGTGCTGGCCGTGCAGTTCTACCAGGACATCGCCCAGGTCGCGCAGAATTTCAGCCGAAACCCGGCGGTCATTCACAAAAGCTTGCCGCCGGCCATCGGCGGTGACGGTCCGGCGCAGGATCAGATCGCCGGGTTCCGCCGGAAGGCCCGCCGCCTGAAGCACCGTCAGGGCGGCATGGCCGGGGGCCAGATCGAAAATCGCCGTCACCTCGCCTTGATCGGCGCCCTGCCGCACCAGATCGGCCCGGCCCTTCCAGCCCAGCACGAAGCCGAGCGCATCCAGCAGGATCGACTTGCCGGCCCCGGTCTCGCCGGTCAAGACGTTCAGGCCCGGCGCCAGCGCCAGTTCCAGCCGGTCGATGATCAGCAGATCGCGGATTTCAAGGCTGAGCAGCATGGAAACCTTGGGTAGGGTGCGTGCTTGCACGCACCGCGGTTGTCACAACCATTCGCCCTTGACCATCTGGCGATACACCTGGCTTAGCCAGCTTGTGCCCTTGGCCTCTGGCGACAGACCCTGCTTTTGCAACAGGTTGTAGGCGTCCTGATAAAAGGGCGAGGATTGATAGTTGTAGCCCAGAATCGCACCGGCGGTCTGCGCCTCATCGGGCAGCCCCAGCGCGAGATAAGCCTCTACCAGACGCTCCAGCGCTTCGGCGGTCTGGGTGGTGGTCTGGAAATCCTGCACGACCGAGCGGAACCGGTTGATCGCGGCCGCATAATGCCCGCTTTTCAGGTAATAGCGCCCGATTTCCATTTCCTTGGCCGCAAGGTGGTCAAAGGCCATGTCGAATTTCAGGATGGCCGAACGGGCATAGTCGCTGTCGGGATATAGTTCGATCACGTCGCGCAGAGCTTGCAGCGCCTGATAGGTCAGGCCCTGATCGCGGCCGACCTCGTCGATCTGGTCATAATAGGACAAGGCCAGCAGATACTGGGCATAGGCCGAATCCTCGGAGCCTGGATAGAGGTCCAGATAGCGCTGTGCCGACAGGCGCGCGTCTTCGTACTTGCCCGATTTGTGGTCGGTATAGGCTTCCATGATCAGCGCGCGCTTGGCCCATTCGGTATAGGGGTACAGCCGCTGCACTTCCTGGAAGTAATGCAGCGCGTCCTTGGGCTTCTTGCCGTTCAGAACCAGCTCGCCCGCCTTGTAGATTTCCTCGGCGGAATAGGCATCCAGCGGCGACGATGCGGCCTTCGGCCCAGTCGAGCATCCCGCCAGAACCAGGGTGAGGGCCAGCACGGCCATCGGGGCGAGGCGGAGGGTGTTCCGCTGCCAGCCCCTGCCCGCTTGTGCCGCCATGAATTCACCTCTTCCGGGGGCGGCTATCTTGAAGGCATTCGCCCCCGTCCACCCTGCTTCGGCAGCCGTCCTAGCATAGAAAAATTCCGGGCGCAAAACGGGTTTGCGCCCCGACAGGCCGCACTGGCGGGTTCGTGTTCAGGGGATCAGGCGTGGGCAGGAACGTCAGCGCGGCGCACACCCACGCCGGGCAGTTTCAGACCCGCCGGGCCGCCGACATCGATTTGCTTGAACGCGTAAGGATCGGCAAAAAGCTTGCGCAGCAGCCGGTTGGTCAGGGTATGCCCCGCCCGGATGCCGGTATAGCGCCCCAGAATCGGCCCGCCAGCCAGCGCCAGATCACCCAGCGCGTCCAGCATCTTGTGACGCACCGGCTCATCCGGATGGCGCAGGCCGCCGGGGGTCAGAACCTTGTCGCCGTCAAACACCACGGAGTTTTCCAGCGAGCCGCCCAAAGCCAGCCCGCGCGCCTGCATCGCATCCACATCCGCCACGCGGCAAAAGGTGCGGCTGTCAGACAACTCGCGCACGAAATTGCCATTGGACATGTTCAGCTTGCGCGCCTGATGGCCAATCGCCGCCTCGCTGAAGTCGATGGCGAAGTCGATCTCCAGCATCTCGGCGGGTTCCAGACGGGCCACGGCCTCGCCTTCGCGCACTTCAACAGCTTTCAGCACACGGAACGCCCGCACGGGAACGGCCTGTTCCACCAGACCGCGCGCCAGCAGACGGTCAACGAAGGGCATCGCAGAGCCATCCAGGATCGGCACTTCCGGCCCGTCAATCTCGATCAGGGCGTTGTGGATGCCAAGACCCGCAAGCGCCGCCATCAGATGTTCAACCGTCTGAACGCTCGCGCCCTTGCCATTGGTCAGGAAGGTGCACAAGGCCGTCGGTTCAACCGCATCCCAGCGCGCCGGGATCAGGGTGTCGCCGGAAAGGTCGGTACGGCGGAACCAGATGCCATAGTCAGCCGAGGCCGGACGCACGACCATTCGGACGGCCCTGCCGGTATGCAGGCCGACACCCTGAAACGTCACCGAGGATTTCAATGTCTGTTGCACGGCATTCTGCTTTCGATAGGACCAAACTGCGGGATTTGCCCCGACTGGTTGACCCTAACTAGGCACGCAAATGCTGCGGTTCAATTCACACATTGTAACCGCATGTTACAATGCTTAAGCCGTTGGTTTATAAGGAAAAGACCCAAGGCTTTGCCTCGGGTCTTTTGGATTTGTTGCTGCAGTGCAGCGTTAACTAGTTTGCCTGGCGGCGCAGGAAGGCCGGGATCTCGATCTTGTCGTGATCGGCGGCCTGATCGGCGTCGTCATCATAGGACGTGACCGGGGGCTGGGCGCGTTTGGCTTGCGACGGTTCTGCCACCGGGGGGCCACCGGCCATGCGGTTGATCAGGTTGCCGATGCCAAACCGGCGCTCGGCGGGCTTGGGCGCGGGCTCGGCTGCACGCGGCTGGGCCGCAGGGCGCTGCGGCGCGGTGGACGGCGCCCGGGACACTGCGGCCTGCAAGCGCTTGAGCGCCTCGGGCGAGGGTTGGCCTGCCATGCGGGGGCGCGGCGCGATATAGCTCGCCGGGTCCACGTCATGACCGACCGCCGCTGCGGGGCGCAGCATGTCGGGCTGGGCTTGCGGGCGATAGGCCGGGGCGGGCACGTCGTCGGCGCTGTCGCCACCGTCATGGCGGGCATAGGCGCCGGCGTCAAACAGGCCGTGATCCTGCGCTTCCATCATCATCGGCGCGGGTTCCGGCGCGGGGGCCGGGCGCTGCTGCAACGACATCGGCGCTTCGCGGCGGGCGGGCTCGGCCACCATGGCCGCGAGGGGGGCGGCAATCGGGGCAGCGCCCTGCGCGTTCTTCAGCGGTTCCGCCATCGAGCGGCGCACCGCAGGATGGTCGGCCTTGCCCTTGGCGATGTCGATGCCAGTGGCCACCACCGACACGCGGATGCGGCCCTCCATCGAGGTGTCCAGCGTCGAGCCAACGATGATATTGGCGTCGGGATCGACCTTTTCGCGGATGATATTCGCCGCCTCGTCCAGTTCGAACAGGGTCAGGTCATAGCCGCCGGTGATGTTGATCAGCACACCCTTGGCACCGTTCAGCGAAATCTCGTCCAGCAGCGGGTTGGCAATCGCCTTTTCGGCAGCCTGCACGGCGCGGTCATCGCCCTGCGCCTCGCCGGTGCCCATCATCGCCTTGCCCATCTCGTCCATCACGGCGCGCACGTCGGCGAAGTCGAGGTTGATCAGGCCGGGCCGCACCATCAGGTCGGTGACGCCCTTGACGCCTTGATACAGCACGTCGTCCGCCATGGCGAAGGCTTCGGTAAAGGTCGTGCGCTCGTTCGCCAGCCGGAACAGGTTCTGGTTCGGAATGAC
>JANLQT010000524.1:0-2177 GCA_031368035.1 Rhodobacterales bacterium
CAGCCTGGGGTCCTCGGGCGCCGGATGCACGCCGGGGGGAATGTCCCCTGCCAGCAGAGAGTCCACCGCGAAGCTGACCGGCGTGGACACCAGCCGCGCCATAGCCGATCCGCGTTCATCGCCCCAGGCGTCCATCGCCCAGGTCTCGTGATACACGATCTTGCCTTGGCGTTCCGCTTTCAGGCTGACGAACAGCACCACCTGGTCCGGCTCGCCCGGGGCATAGGCGTTCTCGACCAGCAAATCCGCCGCCATCTGGTTGATCCGAGCATCCCCCTCCGGCCCCGTCAGCCCCTCGATCTCGGCAAAGATCGGCGCCCAGGCATTGGCCCAGCCGTTCAGCCTTATCGTGCCGCGCACAAAGTCGCGCACCTTCCAGGCGGGATCGAAATGGTAATCCTGCATGAACGGATAAGAATCGCGGTTGGGATAGACCTCGAAGCTTTCCGGGCTTGGCAGCGGCGCCTCGTACGAGGTGATTGCGTCCCAGGGCCGCTGCACCTTCAGCTCGGCAAAGTCCCGCAAGCTGCGCGACGGCGAGCGGAGCGCCTTCAGCACCCCCGCCGGCGCCCAGGAGAACTTGTAGCGGAACGCGTTCGGGATCTTCGGCACCCCGCCGCAATAGGACAGGAAACTCAATATGTTATCCGGGTGATAGCCTTTCGACGCCCGATACCGCGCCACCAGATCATGCGCCATCAGATGGTCGATGCCCGGGTCCAGCCCGCATTCGTTGATCGACACCAGCCCCTTGGCCAGGAACTCGCCTTCCAGCCCCCGCATCTCCGGCGAGATATAGGACGACGACACGAAATGCGCCCCCTTGGCCAGACACGCCCGCGCGATGCCGACATGATGATCCACCGTCAGCATCGAAATCGCCACGTCGCCGGGCTGCAAAGCCGCCGTCAAAGCCTCCAGCGCATAGGCCCGGATGTCGGACGTGATATCCCCCACCGCCTCGCGCGCCTTTTCCACCGTGCGGTTCCAGACCACCACGTTGTGGCCCCCCGCAATCAGCCGCCGCAGCCCCGGGCCGGAAGACAGCCCCGTCCCGCACCAATGCACATTCATGTCATTCCCCCCGTCAGACCGCCGCCACATGGCGATCGAATTCCACCTTCGCCCGCCCCCAGACCCCCGACCCCAGATCGCCCAGCGTCAGCAGCGAGGGCAGCAACTGCGCCGCATAATCCTCGGACGATTCCACCGGCATCAGCGACGGCAGATTGTCGATCGCCGTCACATCCAGCACCGGCGCCGTGGCGACCCGCAAAGCCGGAGCCTCCCAGTCCGTCGCCCGGTCATACACCTTGATCGGCGAGAAATCCGAGGTCGGATCGCAGGCGATATCCCCGATCACCGTCAGCTTGCGCCCCGCATCCCCCTTCGCCGAGGCCGGCACGAACACCGGACACCCCGGCCGCGCCAGAATGCAGTTCAGGAAAATGTCATGCTGCAACACCGCCGGGAACGGCCCGCCCGACGCCGTCTCGGCCATGTCCCAACGCGTCGGCTCCACGCCCATCGCGCCCAGACAATCCGCCGCCCCGGTCCCGACACGGCCCAGCGCGCCGATGATCAGGGCGCTTGGCCTGCCAAGGCCGCGCAGGTCCGCCTCAAGTTCCGCCAGCAACGCCGCCTTGCCCGCATAGGCCCCAATCGGCCCGCAAATCCCGCCGCGCCGTTGCGCCGCCCAGCATTTCAACGCCAGCGCCGCCCCCGCATAGCCCGCCCAATAGCCAAAAGCCGCCACCCGGCGCCCCTGCTCATCCACCAGATATTCCAGATCGTACAGCGCCCCGCCCCCGGCCTTGAACCGCTGCAACAAGACCCGCCCCGCCGACTGGCCCTTGAAGGCATGCCCGAACATGATGTGCCGGTGCACCAAAGGCGCCCCATCCTCTGGCAGTTCCTTCAGCCCAAAGATCACCGCATCCGTGGGAGCCTGCGGCCACAGGTTCTCGCCCACAATCTTGCATCCCGCCGCGCGGTAGCCGTCAATGCCGATCACCCGCACATGGCTTTCCTCGACCGACACCTTGATACCCGCCGCCACCAGCGCCGCCGCGCCTTCAGGCGTCAGACCCACACGTTCTTCATGCGCCCGCTGCTCGGCGCGCACCCAAAGATGTGTCATCAAGACCCTCCCCAAGGCGGTTCGCCCCGCCCGCATT
>JANLQT010000560.1:0-2929 GCA_031368035.1 Rhodobacterales bacterium
GGCTCGGTCCCGTCCAGCCAGAAATTCGCGCGCCAACGGTGAATGGACAGATCCATCCCCATCCGCCGCGACAGATCGGCCAGCGACGCCAGCGACAGGATCGACACGGTCGGCACCGGGTTGTCCGTCATGCCGCCGTCATGCCGGGCAATGCCCACCGGAGCCAACCGCCCCGGCGTCACCAAAGGCGCGGCCCAGGCCAGAAACGCCGGCAGATCGGCCGGATCATCCGGGCGAAAGCTCAGCCGCCCCGCCTGCGGATGGTCCAGCACCACCGTGCCCGTGCCTTCATCCAGCGCGCAAGTGATGGCCATCAACAGCGGCGACTTCGCCCCACGGCTGAACAGCACGCAGGAATTCCAGCCCGGCACAATCTTCGCCGCCTCTTGCGCCACCGCCCAGCGACGGTCCCAGGGCAGACAGGCACCCGCGCTAAGCAGAACGGACGCGAGAACCTCGCGTCCGTGTGCCTTGATCGGGTGGCGGAAGATATGGGCCAGCGTTCCGGTCATTTTTTTGGTTTCTGCCCCGTGTTCGCGGCCACCGCCTTGGCGGTCTTTTTCATGTTCCCGAAAATGTCGGGCCGTTTCCCATGGCTCCACATGATCAGATACTGCTGCGCGAAGGTGATGGTGTTGTTGGTGATCCAGTACAGCACCAGACCCGACGCGAACCCGCCCAGCATGAACATGAAGATCACCGGCATCCAGGCCAGGATCTGGCCCTGCACCGGGTCGGTGGGCGCGGGGTTCAGCTTCTGTTGCAACCACATCGAGATGCCAAGCACGATCGGCAACAGTCCGATGAACACCGTGTGCAGCGTCGTGCCCATCGCGGGCGCGGCCCAAGGCAGCAGCCCGAAGATGTTGAAGATCGAGGACGGGTCGGGCTGGCTCAGATCGTTCAACCAACCGACGAACGGCGCTTGCCGAAGTTCGATGGTGACGAAGATCACCTTGTACAGGCTGAAGAAAATCGGAATCTGCGGCAGGATCGGCAGGCAACCCGCCGCCGGATTGACCTTCTTGTCGCGGTACAGCTGCATCATGTCTTTTTGCAGCTTCTGCTTGTCGTCGCCCGCCTTCTCCTTCAGCGCCTCAAGTTCCGGCTGCAATTCCTTCATCCGCGCCATCGAGACATAGGACCGATAGGCCAGCGGCAGCACCAGCAGCTTCAAGACGAACGTCAGCGCGATGATCGCCAGACCCATGTTGCCGATGATGCCGTGCAGCCAGTGCAGCAGCATGAAGATCGGCTTGGTCAGAAAGAAGAACCAGCCCCAGTCGATGCTGTCGATGAAGCCCGCGATGCCCTCTTTGTCCTGATAGTTCCGGATCGTCTCCCATTCCTTCGCCCCGGCAAAGAACCGCATCGAAGACTGCGTGCTTTGCCCCGGCGCGACCGAGGTCAGCGGCTGGCGCACCTCGATCTGATAGATGTCGGACCCGGGGGTGTATTTTTCCACCGCCGTCCAGGGCTTGCCCTGTTCGGGGATCAGCGTCGTCATCCAGTAATGCGCGGTAAAGCCGGTCCAGCCGTCCTTGTTGGCATCGATGGCCCGGCCAAGCACGCCTTCAAACGCATCCAGACCTGTCAATTTCTTGTAGTTCAACTCGGTCAAGGCGCCATCGGTGCGGCGGACCACGCCTTCATGGACGACATAGATGCCCTCCAGCTTGGTCAGCCCCTGCCGCGCGATCAACCCGTAAGGTGCCAGGCTGACAGCCGACGTGCCCGCGTTTTGCACCTGATCGGTGATGGTGAACATGAACTTCGGGTCCACCGCGATGGTGCGGGTGAACACCAGCCCCTTGCCATTGTCCCAGCGCATCGTGACCGGATGGGTTTCGTCCAGCGTGCCGCCGCTGGCAATCGACCACAGCGTGGTCGGGCCCGGCACATCTGCCACTTCGACGCCCTGACCGGCCTGCCAGCCGAACACCGCGTAATAGGGCGGCGTGTCTCCGCCCACCGGGGTCAGCAGGTGCACGATATCAGAGCCGGGCTTGACGGTCTGGCGGTATTTCTTCAGCGACAACGTATCCAGCCGCCCCCCCATCATCGAGATTGACCCCGACAGCGAGGCCGTGTCGATGGTCAGCCGCGGCGCCTCGGGCTGGGCGGCGGTGGAAAGCGTCTGCGTCGTGCCGGCGGTGGCAGCTCCCGTGGTCGCGGACCCGGCGGTCTGATCCGCGGGCACTGCCTTCAGATCGGCGGTGGCGACGGGAACATCCTTTGGGAACCAGCTGGGAAACAGCATGGGTCCGGCAAAAAACCACGTCATCAGCACCACAAAGCTGAGCGCCGTCGCCAGCAGCAGATTCTTGTTCTGATCTTCCATGGCCCGCCAATCCGCAAATCCAGTCGGCTGGTGCTTCAACAGAGGGGGGCGGAAAGGTCAAGGGTTTTCCCATCGCAGCCCTTCTGGCAACGCCGGGCGAGCGCCGGTTTGGCTTTGCCGCGCCGCCCTGCAACAGCCGGCCGGCCTTCAAGACCGGGCAGTTCACGACTTTCTGAACACCCGGCGCCACAGCGGCCCCCGCCATATCTGGGTGGCCCCAGCCATATCATCACGGTGGCCCCAGCCCTATTGCGGTGGCCCCAGCCGTTTCACCGTGGCCCCAGCCGTTTCACAGTGGCCCCAGCCGTTTCACGGTGGCCCCCACCCTATGACGGTGGCCCCCGCCATATCACGGCGCCCCCGGCATACCACGGTGGCCCCAGCCCCTCACAGCGCCCCCGCCATATCTCGCCGCGCATCCCGCCCACAGCTCTGACGCGCCTATCTCGCGCGGCTGCCGATCCGCGGTGTGGTCGTCAGCCGCGCGCGGTGACGGGCGATCCAGTCCAGCGTGTCCTCGACCGGCATGGGCCGGGCAATGCCGAACCCCTGCACATGTCCGCAGCCCAGCTGCGACAGCATCGCGTG
>JANLQT010000624.1:0-2272 GCA_031368035.1 Rhodobacterales bacterium
TTCCACGGCGGTGTTGCCGCCGCCGATCACCACGATTTCCTTGCCGCGATAGAAGAACCCGTCGCAGGTGGCGCAGGCCGACACGCCGAAACCCTTGAACTTCTGCTCGCTCGGCAGCCCCAGCCATTTCGCCTGCGCGCCAGTCGCAAGGACCACCGCATCGGCGGTGTAGGTCGTGCCGCTGTCGGCATGGGCGGTGAAGGGGCGTTGCGACAGGTCCAGCGAGGTGATGTAATCCGAGATCACCTCGGCCCCCATCGCGGTCGCATGCGCCTCCATTCGGACCATCAGGTCCGGCCCCATGACATGGGTGTCGCCGGGCCAGTTTTCGACCTCGGTCGTGATGGTCAACTGGCCGCCGGGTTGCAGGCCCTGGATCAGCAAGGGTTCCAGCATGGCGCGCGCCGCGTAGACCGCAGCGGTGTAACCCGCCGGGCCAGAGCCGATGATCAGAAGTCTGGTGTGCCGCGTGTCGCCCATGGTGCCCTCGTCCGGGTTGGTTCGGGGCCTGATATAGGCAAACTGCGGGCGAGGCGGAAGGGCGAGTGGCGCATGGCGGCCTTGCGACGTTTTCTTGCGCCTGTGTGCAATATAATTGCGCGGGCGGGGCTGGTGGCGTAAGGAAACCGAAACCGAAGGAGCTGCCCCATGCCTGTATCCCGTCTTGACCCGATTGACCGGAAGATTCTGGCCGAGTTGCAGGGTGACGGACGGATGACCAATGTGGAGCTTGCCAGCCGGGTCGGGATTTCCGCGCCGCCCTGCCTGCGCCGGGTCCGCACGCTGGAGGAAGCGGGCTATATCAAGGGCTATCACGCCGATATCGACGCGCGCGAGATGGGGTTCGAGGTGGCGGTGTTTGCGATGGTGCGCCTGACCTCGCAGGCCGAGGCGGATCTGTCGGCGTTCGAGGCGCGCTGCCGGGCATGGCCGCTGGTGCGCGAGTGTCACATGCTGAACGGCGAGATTGATTTCATTTTGAAATGCGTCTCGCCGGATCTGTCGAGCTTTCAGAACTTCCTGACCGAGCAACTGCTGCGGGCGGAGAATGTGGCGACGGTGAAGACGTCTTTGGTGATCCGCTGCGCCAAGGATGATCCGGGGCTGCCGTTCGAGGTGCTGGAGGCGCGGCTGGCGAAGGGGTAGGGCTTAGCGCTGCGGGAGTCGGGCTATCGCCCGACCTACGGTCGTTCAGCGGGCGGCGTGCAGGCGTGGCTTGGCTTGGGCCTGAACTCGGATTGCGATGGGACGGCGGGTGCCGCGCGCGAAGGGCAGCGGCACGTTGCCGTCCGACGCAGCGGCGATCACCGATTTCAGCCAGCGCGGTTGTTTCTTCATGGCGGTGCCCTTTGGGTTGCGATGCCTGAGGCGCAGTCTTGACCGGCAATGCGGCGCGATTTGGGCCGGTCCAAGGGATTTTCGGGATGCGGGGCTAAAGCCGGATCGCCGAAATCAGTCGGCCGTAATCCGCTTCGCCGGCATGGGTGGTGCGGCGGAAGGAATAGAACCGCTCCGGGTCGCGGTAGGTGCAGTGGCGCGTCCATTCAGCCTCGCCCACGCCGGCGTTGCGAAGCCGCCACAGGCCATAGCCGGGCAGGTCGAACAGGAAGCGATCGGCTTTCCCGGGGACGAAGAACCGGCGGGAGGCCGGGTCATCTTCGGTGAAGCTTTCATAGAACTCTGGCCCGACTTCATAGACCGCTTGGCTGATGGTCGGGCCGATCACGGCATGGATCTGCGCGCGTCTGGCACCCAAGGCTTCCATCGCGTCCACGGTGGCTTCCAGGATACCGTCCCTGGCGCCGCGCCAGCCGGCATGGGCCGCGCCGATCACCCCGGCTTCGGCATCGGCGAACAGCACGGGTTGGCAATCGGCGGTCAGCACGGTCAGCACCAGACCCGGGGTTGCGGTGACCATGGCATCGGCGCGGGGCCTGGTGGTCAGCGGGCCGGTCAGCGTGATGGCCTCGGCGGAGTGCACCTGCGTGACCGACATCAGCGCGTCTTTACCTGCGCCCATCGCGGCAGCAACGCGGGCGCGGTTGATCACCACCGCTTCGGCCAGATCGGTTGACCCCGTGCCGCAGTTCAGCCCCGCGAAAATCCCCGATGACGCACCGCCCTTGCGGGTGAAGAACCCATGGCGGAGGGAGAGGCTGTCCGAGGTGATGATCTCCAGCATCTGGTTCAGAATCCCGGGGGCGGTGGATCACCCTTTTTGGTGAGCGCCAGCACCTTGAACAGGTTTCCCATTTCCGTGGGCTCGGTCAAG
>JANLQT010000642.1:0-8051 GCA_031368035.1 Rhodobacterales bacterium
CAGGTGGCCGAATTGCAGATCAGGGCAGCAATCCTGAACCGCTTCACAGCCCTCGGAACGCCCCAAACTCAACGCGTGGGATGACTCCGACCAAGGGAAGGGAAAACTCGGCCTCAGGCTGATTTGTGCAACAGAGCCGCCGCAGGACCTACTTGCCGTTTTCGGAAATCTGGACGCCTTCCGCTCGCCCTTCGATTGCCCCTACTGCAAGCGCACCCTTAAGGCCGATACGTACACCCCCCACGGCGGGGATGCTGGCAAGCTGGTGATCCGGAAGGTGCACCAGCGGAAAACGTGGGTGTGGAAAGACGAGATTTTGTGAGCCCAACGCCGAATCGACCGCCCCCATCACGATCCGCCGCCCCGTTTAGGTGCAATCCAAGGTGCAATAAGCGGTGCAATAAGGCTAATTCGCCTACCCCTAAGTCCTTGTAATCATTGGATAAATTGGATTGGTGGCGAGGGAGGGACTCGAACCCTCGACCCTGCGATTATGAGTCGCATGCTCTAACCAACTGAGCTACCTAGCCATTGGCGGCGCGTCTACTGGACCCCTCCCACGGGGTCAAGTCCATTCTGCCGCCACGGAAGGACCCCGCACAGGCCCCGGCGCGCTACCACGCGACCCGTGGCCGGCCCGAGGCTGTGACCGAAACCACCGCCTCGATGAACATGCGCTGACCCTCGACCTCGGCCTCACGCAGATCAAGCGCCGTGGTCACCGTCAAGTCCTGCGCCCCCGCCGCCCGCGCCCGCGCCTCGGCTTCGGCGCGCAGGGCCGCTTCCATTGCGCCAAGCGCTTCGTCCTTGCTGCGATAGGTCTTCAGGCCGTCCGTCAGATGCACGGTGAACCGTCCCTCACCGGGGCTGGACACCAGACCAGACACGCGCTGGCTGATTTGCCCGACCACGGCGCCAATCGCATTGGCGACCCCGGCATGTTCGGGCAGGATCATCGGGCAGCCCAGCACCTGCCCCACGGCGCCGTAATAGCTGGCCGCAGAGGCACCCAGCCCGATCACCGGCACCGCCAGCCGCAGGCCAAGGTCCACGATCCCCTTGTGCCGCGTCAGCCCGACGCGGGTCAGCCGCGCCCGGGTCAGGGCGGCGGGGTCCTCGCCCGCGAAGGCCGGGTCCTCGCCGAAGGCCGCTTCCAGCAGGCAATCGACAGTCTGCGCCGTCACCTGATCGACGATCGACTGTGCCAGCGCCCCCGCATCCGCCGCAAACCTGTCGCCGCTGCCGGTCCGCCGCCGCGACAAAAGCCGCACCGCCTTTTCCGCCGCCACCCCGTCCCAGGCGTCCAGCCGCCCCAGCACATGGCTGGCGTCCGACGGCGTGACCCCGGCCAGCATCACCAGCCCCCGCGCCACCAGCCGTTCCAGCGCCGCGACCTCCAGCCGGCTGCGCAGCGCCAAGTGCATCGGCATCGGCGCAGTGATTCGTTCCAGCACCGCCGCCTCGCGCAGGGACAGGCCCGAGCCTTCGAACCCCATCGGAACCACGAACCGCCCGTCGAAATCGCCCACCGCCTCGACCGACAGGGCCCGGTCCAGCGCGGCATGCACCATCGGCCCATGATCTTGCGCCAACAGCGACACCGGGATCAGCCGCCGTGGCCCCAGCCGCAGGCCGCCGTCCAGCCCCTGGATGTTCAGATGCACCTCGCTGTCGCCGCCCAGGCCGGTGGTGCGCATCGCCACCGCCTCGACCATGGTGCGGAACCCGCCGACACGCGCGCCCATCGGGTCGATCTCGGGCAATCCATCCTTCAGCAACGCCACATCGGTC
Source organism: Rhodobacterales bacterium (assembly GCA_031368035.1). Taxonomy (GTDB): domain Bacteria; phylum Pseudomonadota; class Alphaproteobacteria; order Rhodobacterales; family Rhodobacteraceae; genus Stagnihabitans. Next base: position 1,792 of record JANLQT010000642.1, read on the forward strand.
GTGGTCCCGCCAATGTCCGACACCAGCGCGTCCCTCGCCCCGGTCAGCCAGCGCGCGCCAACGATGCTGGCCGCCGGGCCGGAGAGGATCGTCTCGATCGGGCGCTCGCGCACCTGCGCCGCCGAAATCAGCGCGCCGTCGCCCCGCACCACCATAAGCGGCGCGGTGATGCCCGAGGCCGCCAGATGCCGCTCGCAGGCGAACACCAGCCGGTCGATCATCCCGATCAGCCGCGCGTTCAGCACCGCCGTCAGCGCCCGCTTCGGCCCGTTCAGTTGCGCCGAAAGTTCATGCGAGCACGTCACGGGCCGCCCTGTCACCCGCCGGATCAGCGCCCGGGCCGCGACCTCATGCGCGGGGTTGCGGGTGGCGAATTGCGCGGCGACGGCAAAGCCCATGACTGACGGGCCAAGCGCCACCAGTTCCGCCTCCAGCCGCGCCAGATCCAGCGGCGCGACCTCGCCCCCGGCATGGCTGTGGCCACCGGCCAAATGGATCACCGGATCGCCCCGCAGGGCGTCGGTCAGCCCGGCGCGGTCCAGATCGGCAGCATCAAAGCCGATGAACACCAGCGCGACGCGGCCGCCCTGCCCTTCGACCAGCGCGTTGGTGGCCAGCGTGGTGGACAGCGACACCAGCGAGACCTGGGCGGGTGTCACCCCCGCCGCCTCCAGCGCCGCATCGACCGCCCGGCCAATCCCCAGTGCCAGATCGGCCCGCGTCGTCAGCGACTTGGCCTTGCCGATGACGGTCTGCGTGCCGTCATCCAGAATGACGGCGTCAGTATAGGTCCCGCCGGTATCGACACCCAGAAGATAGGCCATGCGCTTGTCCTTGATATCCTGTCGCCCCGAATAAAGCGCCGGGGCGGAAAGGTCACGCCCGGATGCGACATATCTGGGCGCAGACTATCGGGGCGCAGGCTTATCTGGGCGCAGGCTTATCTGGGCGCAGGCTTATATGGGCGCAGAAGCTCCCCTTCAGGCAACCGGCGGCGGCGCGGCCCCTTTTCCCGGCAGCAAGGCGCGGTTAGTGTCCGCGCCATGCAAGCACCCCTGTATCCTGCCGTCTCCGACCTCGTGCTGATCGGGGGCGGCCACACCCATGCGCTGTTGCTGCGCCGCTTTGCGATGACCCCGTTGCCCGGCCTGCGCCTGACGCTGGTCAACCCCGGTCCGGTGGCCGCCTATTCCGGCATGTTGCCCGGTCATATTGCCGGCCACTATGCCCGGGACGAGTTTATGATCGACCTTCTTCGGCTGGGGCGCAGCGCGGGCGCGCGGGTCATTCTGGACAGCGTGACCGGGATCGACCGGGCGGCGCAGGAAATCCATTTCGCCTCCGGCCGCGCCCCCCTGGGCTATGACCTGGCCAGCGTGGACATCGGCATCACGTCGGACCTGAATGACTTGCCGGGGTTTGCCGCGCATACCGTGCCGGCCAAACCGCTCGGGCCGTTCCTTGAGGCGTGGAACGCCTTTGTGGCCAAAGCGTTGCCCGCACCGCGCATCGCCATTGTCGGCGCCGGTGTCGGCGGGATGGAACTGGCGTTCGCGGCATCGCACCGCCTGAAATCCGCCGGGGCCTCGCCCGAAATCACGGTCATTTGCCGCGACGCTGTCCCCGGCGTCTCGCCGTCCGCCCGTCGCAGGTTGTTGGCCGAAGCCGCCGCGCAAGGCATCCAGATTCGCACCGGCGCCGGGGCGGTGGCGGCCGAGGCAGGGGCGGGGGCCGAGTCAGGGGCGGGGGCGGGGGCGTTCCTGCTGTCGGACGGCGCGCGGATCAAGGCTGATTTCCTGCTGGTGGTGGCCGGCGCGCGCGCGCATCCTTGGCTGGCCGGGACCGGATTGGACCTGCAGGACGGGTTCATCAAAGTCACGCCGAACCTGCAATCCTCGGATCCGCTGATCTTCGCAGTCGGGGACTGCGCCCATCTGACCCAGACGCCGCGCCCCAAGGCCGGGGTCTTTGCCGTGCGCGAGGCGCCGGTGCTTGAGGCGAACCTGCGCGCAGCCCTGTCGGGCAAGGGCCGGATGCAAAGCTATCGCCCGCAACAGGACTATCTGAAACTGATCTCGCTGGGGTCCAGACGCGCGATGGCCGACCGCACCGGCCTTGCCATCGGCGGGGCCTGGACCTGGCGCTGGAAAGACCGGATCGACCGGCGGTTCATGGCGATGTTTCAGGACATGGTCCTGCCGACGATGGCCCCTGCCTTGCCCCAAACCTCGGTGCAGGGATTGAATGACCTGCTCTCGGGCCGCCCGCTGTGCGGCGGCTGCGGCGCCAAGATCGGGCCCGAGGGGCTGTCTGCCCTCGCCCGCAGTCTGCCCAAACCCACCCGCGCCGATGTGCTGGCCGGTGCAGGCGATGACGCGGCGCAGTTGTCCACCGCGCCGGGAGCGATGGTGCAGGTGATCTCGACCGACCACCTCCGCGCCCTGTGCCTGGACGAGGCGCAGATGGCGACCATCGCTGCGGTGCATGCGTTGGGCGACATCTGGGCGATGGGCGCCGCGCCGCAGGCGGCGCTGGCGCAGATCGTGTTGCCGCAGATGGGAGAGCGGCTTCAGGGGCGCACCCTTGCCGCGATCATGGCCGCTGCGGCGCGGGTGTTTGCCGCGGCGGGGGCCGACATTGTCGGGGGTCACACCACGCAAGGCGCTGAATTGACGATTGGATTCACTGTTACCGGCCTGACGCCGCACCCCGTGGCCAAGGGCGGCGCGCGGCCCGGTGACGCGCTGATCCTGACCAAGCCGCTTGGCACCGGCATCGTGCTTGCCGCCGAAATGGCAGGCAGCAGCGTGCCGGGGCTGATCATGGGCGAGATTGTCGCGGCGGCTCTCGCCTCGATGGCGCGCCCCCTGGCGATGGACGCAAGCATCCTTGCGCCCCATGCCCATGCCATGACCGACGTGACCGGCTTCGGCCTGGCCGGGCACCTGTTGGAGCTGCTGGAGGCCTCGGGCATGGCTGCCGAAATCTCGCTCGCCGCCCTTCCGGTTTTGCCCGGGGCCGAGGCGCTGGCGGCGCGGGGCCAGGCCTCCTCGCTTGCCCCGGCCAACCGCGCTGGGGTGCTTGGCCGGCTTCGGGCGCCGCAGGGCCCCCGGACCGACCTGCTGTTCGACCCGCAGACCGGCGGGGGCCTGCTCGCCGCCCTCCCGCCCGAGGCTGCGGTGCTTTGTCTGGACCAATTGCGCGCCAAAGGGATTGCCGCCGTCCAGATCGGACACATCGTCGCAGGCACTCCCGGCGTTCTCGCCCGCTGACACCGGGGAAGCAGCGGAGCTTCGCAAGCCTTTCCTGTCGCGGCTCAGCCGTTGGCTGAGCGGCTCCGCGTCGGGGGCCTGCGCGGCCCCCAAACCCCCTGCGGAGCATTTGTCCCGCAGAGATGGTACAAGAACCTGAGAACGCTGCGTTTACCTGCGCTCCCCGCCGAAATGGCCGGGTCATAACCGCGCATTTTTTTGTCTATCACATTTGTCATGAATGTGTCCCGCCAGGGCGGCAGGCCGGGTGGCGGACAGGGTGGCGGACCGGGTGGCGGACCGGGTGGTGCTGACCAAGATCTTCGACTGGCCTGTTCACTGAAGGCACAAATACCTCCGGGGTCTGGGGCAGCGCCCCGGCCTTCAGCCCAAAAGGCCGGCCATGGCCGTTTCGACCTGCCCGGCCAGCGAAGCAATCCCGGCCTCGCTCAGATCGCCGCCCCTGACGGTCACCAGCGGCACCTCCATCCGGTCGCGGTGTTTGCCATAGCGCGGGTCGTAGTGCTGGCGCATCAGATCGACGGCCAGGGCCTGCCAGTCGGCGCTGTCCAAAAGCGCCAGCCATGCGTCGATCCGGTCCGCCGGATGGCCCGGGCGCAACTGTTCGATCACCGCCCGGGTGCGATCCGGATCGCCCACCAGATCGGCATAGGCGCGGGTCAGATACGCGGCGCGCGCCTCCAGCGGCACCTCCAGCACCACGCGCGGGGCGCGGGTCATCGCAGCCCACAGCTTTGGCGGCAGGCGGCAGTTTCCGACCTTCGAGCTTTCCGCCTCGACCACCACGGGGCGCGCCGGGTCCAGCCGCGACAATGCCAGCGCCAGCGCCGTTTCGAAGCCCTTCTGCGCGGGCTGTTCCCCAATCGCGCCGAACAGCGAGCCGCGATGGCTTGCAAGGCCCTCAAGATCCACCACCTGATGCCCGCGCGCGGCCAGGGCCAAAAGCACGGCGGTCTTGCCGGACCCGGTGTTGCCGTCCAGCACGATCACCTTGCTTGCGACCGGCGTGTCGTAAAGTTCCTTCACCACCAAAGACCGATAGGTCTTGTAGCCGCCGACCAAAGTTTCGGCGCGCCAGCCGACTTGGGCCAGGATCGTGGTGAACGAGCCCGACCTTTGCCCGCCGCGCCAGCAATAGACCAGCGGGCGCCAGCCGCCGGGGCGGTCGATCAGCACCTCCTCCAGATGCCGCGCCGCGTTCCGCGCCACCAGCGCCGCGCCGATCTTGCGGGCTTTGAACGGGCTGTCCTGCTTGTAGATCGTGCCCACGCGGGCGCGTTCCTCGTCGTCAAGCACCGGCAGGTTGATCGCGCCCGGCACATGATCCTCGGCATATTCAGCCGGAGAGCGCACGTCGATGATGTCGTCGAACCCCAGCGCTTTCAGCGCGGCCAGACTGTCCAGCGTCACAGCCATCTCACAGCCCCACTTCCAGCCGGTCCACCAGCGCCGCCAGCATCGCATCGCAGCGCGCCAGTTGGTCAAGGCTGACATATTCGTCCGGCTTGTGGCCCTGCGCCATGCTGCCCGGCCCGCAGATCACGGTTGGAACGCCAAGCTTCAAGTCAAAAAGCCCGCCCTCGGTCCCGAAGGCGACTTTCAGCGTGCCATTCGCCCCGGTCAGACCCTTCACAAAGCGCACCACCTCTGCATCCGTCCGCGTGTTCAGGCCGGGGTAGTCCCACTGGTGCTCGATCCGGATTTCGGCCTCGGGGAACGCGGCGCGCAACGGCGCCACCACCGCATCAGCCCCGGCCTGAACCCGCGCGATCAAAGCCGCCACATCGTCCCCCGCCAGGAAACGGATTTCCCAATCCACCACAGCCCGGTTCGGCACGATGTTCACCTGCACCCCGCCCGACATCTTGCCGGCATGGAGCGTGGTATAAGCGACGTCATAATCGGCGTCCTTGGGGCCAGAAGCCGTCACTTCAGCCTGAACCCGCCGCAGGACGCCGATGAAATCCGCCGCCAGATGCAGCGCATTCAGCGCCATCGGGGCAAGCGCTGAATGCCCCTCGCGCCCGATGCAGGTCGCCCGCAGCGCCACCTTGCCCTTGTGGCCGGTGGCAACCTGCATGCCCGTAGGTTCGCCCACGATGCAGAACCGGGGGCGGAAGGGGGCGGCCTGCAACAGGTCGATCAGGGACCGCACCCCCATGCAGCCGATTTCCTCGTCATAGGACAGCGCCAGATGCAGCGGGGTTTTCAACGGGCGCCGCGCCGCCCCGATCATCGCGGCGATGGCCGCCGCGCAGAAGCCCTTCATGTCGGCGGTGCCGCGCCCGTAAAGCCGGCCGCCAAATTCGGTCAGCTGAAACGGCGGATGCGTCCAGGCCTGCCCCTCGACCGGCACGACATCGGTATGGCCCGACAACATCACCCCGCCCGCGCCCTCCGGCCCGACCGAGGCGAACAGATTGGCTTTGCCTCCGCCCGCATCAGGAACCAACAGCACCCGCGCGCCGGCGGCTTCCAGCCAGCCCTGCACCTCGGCGATCAGCGCCCTGTTGGGTTTGGCGCTGACCGTATCATGGCCGATCAGGCGGGAAAGGATATCCAGGGTCTGCATCGCACGCTCCTTCGCCATCCGGACCTAGCCTGATTGCAGGCGCGGGGTAAAGGCGCCGATGTGGGCGGGGGCTTTTCATCCCGCGGCGCGCCGGGCAAGGTGGCGCCGATGAAACGCCTTGCCCTGACCCTTGCCCTGATCGCCGCACCCGCCCTGGCCGAAACCGCCAAGGCGCCGAACCTTGACGCAGCTTCGGTCAGCCGCCCCGGCCCGGCCCTGCGGCTGTACATCGCGCAAGAGTTGTTCTTTCAAGGGCTTGCCGCGAAAGATGCCCTGGCACTGATCCAGTCGGCCCGGATGATGGACCGGATCGCCATCATCGAGACGCCCGAGCGTATCCCGGAACCCTCGGGCAAGAAGCTGAAAAAGGGCGCGCCGCCGCCGGTGCCCTTCCCCGGCGCCAGGGCTACGTTGGC
>JANLQT010000667.1:0-6792 GCA_031368035.1 Rhodobacterales bacterium
CTGCCGCGCCGATAAGCTGGGGATGGACCCGATGACTGACAGGACACCGACCCGCGCATGGGCGGCCGCTATGCCAGTGGCCGCAACACCGATCATGGCCCCGGCACGCACAAGGCGGTGTCGGTGCTGTCGCTCTATATCCGGCGCCGGCTGGTGCTGGACCAGGACGCCGTGGCCTTGGCGCTGACCGCTCATGGGCCGGAAGAGGCCGAAAAATTCCTGCAAGAGGTGATCTGGCGCGGCTATTTCAAGGGCTGGCTGGAACATCGCCCGCAGGTCCGGGACAGCTAACGCGCGGGGGTTGAGGGCGATCTGGCGGCCCTTGACTGCGACCGCCGCCTGCGCCGCGACGTGGAGCGGGCTATGAACGGCCAGACCGGGCTGGCGTGTTTCGATGCCTGGGCCACCGAACTGGTCGAGACCGGTTATCTGCACAATCACGCCCGGATGTGGTTCGCCTCGATCTGGATTTTCACGTTTGCACTGCCGTAGAGGCTGGGGGCGGATTTCTTTTACCGGCACCTGCTGGAGGGCGATGCCGCGTCCAACACGCTGGGCTGACGCTGGGTTGCGGGTCGGCGCAAGCCCGGTGGCCTTGCAGGCTGCTGACCCCGACAGTCCAGCAAGATGGGCCGCAGCGGCGGGGGCCACGCAGATTGCGACGCCTATATCACGCGCGAGCCGCTGCGGCATTGGATGGATCAGGCGGCGCCTTCCCTGGCCAAAGCGGACATCACCCTGTGCGAACGGCGGCGCGATTGGGGCAGTGCGATCTGGCCCCATGCCACGGCGGGGTTATTCAAGGTCAAGCAGAGCCTCCTGCGGATATTGGAACAGGTGCCGCCATGATCGTTATCATCGGGTCGGGGATGGCGGGACGGCTTGTGCGCGGCGGCTGGCGAATGCGGCGCTGGCGCCTGTTGTGCTGGACAAAAGGGGGTGCGGCATTGGCGGGCGGGTGGCCATGCGGCGCGTGGGCGATCTGCAATTCGACCACGGTGCGCAGTTTGTGAACGCCGATGGCGCGGAGTTTGCGGCGGTGTCGGACGGGCTCTCGGTGGCCGGGCGGCGGGACGGCACGGGCCGCACCAACAGCGTCGGTGTGCCGGGCATGTCAGCCATCCCCAAGGCGCTGGGGGCCGGGTTGGACATCCGGCTAGGGGTGCAGGTGTGCCGGTTGCAGCAGGACGGTGATGGCTGGCTGCTGCAGCTTGAGGGCGCTTCATTGCGCGCCGCGCGTGTGGTGGTGACGGTGCCCGCCCCTCAAATAGCCGGCGTTTTGGGGGTGGAGCATCCGTTGGTGGCGAAACTGGCCCCGGTGCGGGTGGCGCCCTGCCTGACGCTGATGGCTGCGGTAGATGGCCGGGCGCCTTTCATCACCCGGCAGGATCCCGATGATCCCCGTCACGGATCGCGCAAGACAGGTCCAAGCCGGGCCACCCGCAGGGTCCGGGCGCCTTGTGGGTGGCGCAGGCGGGCGAGGCGGTCAGCTTGGCGCATCTGGACGACACTCCAGAAGAGATTGCCGCCCTGATGCTGATGCTGATGCTGCCGCTGCTCTGCGACGGGCTGGGGGTGACGGCGGACCGGGTGGCGCAGGCCGCGGCCCACCGCTGGCGCCCGTGCCCATGCCCGCGCGCCGGGTCTGCGCATCGGCTATGACACCGGCGTGGGCGAGGCGCTGCCTTATGACGACGCCCGCTTTGATGCCGTGGTCTGCGCCGATGTGCTGGAACAGGTGGCCGATCTGCACAAGGTCATGGCCGAGGTGGCGCGCGCCCTGCGCCCCGGCGGGCTGTTCCTGTTCGACACGATCAACCGCAACCCCCTCGCCCGGCCGGCCACCATCACTGTGGCGGAAGACCTGCTGCGCCTGTTGCCGCGCGGCACGCATGATCCGGCCAAGTTCGTCAAACCCGCCGAGTCGCGCGCGGCGATGCAACGCGCGGGGCTGGTGCCGGGGTCGTTTACCGGTCTTGGGCCTCGCGGGATCAACCGCCGTCTGGACCTGACCTTCGGCCCGCTGCCTCTGACCGCGATCCTGTACATGGGCGCCGCCCGCAAACCCGCTTGTGAGACCCCGAAATGACCGATCTTGTCCGCGAAAACGTGCAATCCCATCCGCGCCCGCCCGCTCTGGAACCCGTGCTGCACCGCATCGTGATCCGGTTGGGTGGGATGCTGGTGGCCGACACCGCCCGCGCCCAGCGGGTGCTGGAAACCCACGACGCGCCAAGCTATTACCTGCCGCCCGAGGATATCGTGGCCACCCTGCGCCCCACCCTCGGCAGCAGCTTTTGCGAATGGAAGGGCGTGGCGCGCTATTACGACGTGCTGTCCGGTGACAAGATCGCCCCGCACGCCGCCTGGGCCTATGACCAGCCCACGGCGGGGTTTGCCGGGCATGGCGGTTATATCGCCTTTTATGCCGCGCAGATGGACGAAGCTTGGTCGGCGACACCCGCGTCCTTCCGCAGCCGGGCGATTTTTACGGCGGTTGGGTCACGCCAAATCTGGAGGGCCGGATCAAAGGTGCGCCAGGGACGCAGCATTGGTAGACAACCGCAGGTGTGACGGCCGCCGTGCATTGGGATTATCGGAGGACAAACATGGTGGTGCGCAGACTGATGTTAGCTGCAATTGCGGCGATCGTGCTTGCCGGGGGCTGCTGCCTGCAAGGGCCGACGAGGCCGCGACCGGTCCAACACTCATCGAGGACCAGGTCAATATGGGCGCCTCGGTCACCGAACGATCGTCGGGTTTATCCCGCTTCAACCGCTTGCGCGGCTTGATCCGCAGGTTCAGTTCCAGCGCACAATTGGTGCGATAGACCCGTTGATGGTTCCACGGGTGGACGCAGTGTTGGCCCGTGACCAAGACATCGGTCACGGTCAGCACGACCGGGCGCGTTGCCCCGGATTGGCCTTGGGCGGAAACAACTCGCTCATGTCGCGGCCAACCATGAAGGACACAAGCCGGCCGTGCGGCCTGTCGCTGACGGCTTGCGTGGTGACGAATTGGCGGTCATTGAACACCGTCACGCGGTTCCAAAGCTCGAAAATCTCTTCAAGCCGGTGCGAGATGTGGATGATCGCCACCCCGCCGTCCCGCAGCGCCCGCAGGTGCCCGAACCGCAGGTCAACCTCTGTCCCCGCGATGTCGGCGGTCGGCTCGTCAAGGATCAGCAGCGGCACGAACTTCGGCACACCGTCCCGCGCCTGCACCAGCCCAGGCAGACCGGTTGCCCCCTGCACCACGCTGTCATAGGTCGGAAAGCCGCCACAGGGCCGGTCTGGCCCGCAATCCGCAAGCAAACAATGGATTTTGTCGGGATACCGGGCACAAATGGGGTCAGGATCAGGCCCCAGCCGCACCAAGGCCCGCGGGCGCATGGTGGCCAGGATGACATCGGCTTGGCCGATCAACCGCCGCATCACCGCAGCCGCGCCCGGTGCCTTCAGGGTCAGGCAAATGTTGGTCTTGCCCCGGTTCGGATGCAGACAGGCGCCCGCTTGCTGCCCTGTGGGCGACAGGCCGCCAAGCCCGCGCATCAGATCGCCCGGGGGGGTTCCACCTTGATGATCTCGGCCCCGTATTGCCCCAGCCGCCAGGTGGCCGCCGGGCCGACCACGTCAGCGGGCAGATCATGGATGTGGATGCCGCGAAGAGGTTCAAAGGTCACGCGAAGGTCACCGTCATTTCTGCCGCGACGATTCCGTTGCTATCAAGGATCAAGATCCGGCCCGTGCCGCCCGCCACAACCGCAAGACTGGCCATCGGACGATTGACATGCAGCGGCGCCAGATGCCGGGCAGACAGCCAAACCAGCGCCAACGGCAGATCGGTGCGCAGAAACTCGGTGGCCAGAAGTGACACCAGCCCGCCGTTCACCACCAGATCGGGATGCCCTTCGACCTGACGCGCACAGTCGCGGTCCAAGGCGACGCGGTGGCATGGCGAAATGCCTGCCGGGGGGCACATTGTCGCGTGGGGAAATGCTCAGAGGATCAATATCAAGCATCGCCGCCACGCACAGCGCCCGGGCGAGACTGAAAGTCTCGGTCTGCCCGGCACTGGGCCAGCTGCCGTCAATCATCACGCCCTGCCTCTTATCGGAAGGTCCAATAAGGCGCATGGCTGCTGCAGGCGAATTGAAAGCGGCACGTGAAAGTATGGGTCATTGGTCAGCGGGAATGTCACTGCGACACTTCCTGACCGCCGCGCCGCCAATTGCGACGCCCCACCGCTGCTATGGGATGGTCCGCAGCAAGGTCCGGCTGCGCGGCATTCCTCGGCGCGAAACGGCCGCAGTCGGCACAGTTCCTCGCGCGATCAGGGGTGGCAACTCATCAGGATTTCACCGCGGTGCAAAGAGTTGGCGCGGCGCCATCGCCCGCGGCGGTCTGACCGTCAAATCCCGCTGCCCTGCTATCTGTGCAATGGGGAAGACTGCGGCAATTCTGCGCGTCGCTATCTTGCACCACAGGACAAAGGAAAGCCTGCGCAGGACCTTCTGGTCCGGCGCAGGCCAATCGATTTGCAGCGCTTACTTGGCCAGACCGATCTGCTTCATGAAGTCGCCGTTGTCCCAGAACAGCCATTCATGGTCCATCTTGCCATCGGTCCAGTGACCGACCGTGACCATGCCCAGCGCGAACTTCTCGCCAGTCGGATCGATGGTCTTGCCATCGCCAATCGGCATGGCTTGCGAGAAGGTGCCGGTCATCACCCCGGTGGCCGTGGTCCAGGACCCCGCGCCAAAGCGGATCGGGTGTTGCTTGATGGCGATGTCGGGGGCGAAGACGAACAGCGCCTTCAGATCCTCGATGTGCTTCTCGATGCCCACGGTTTCATGGCCGTCGGGCCAGGTGACGACGATGTTGTCAGCGTGGCTTTCGGCCAGGCGGTCCCATTTCTGGTTCGAGAACACGTCGAAATCCAGCGCGTCGAACACCTTCAGGTTCGTCTCGACATCCGGCGCCTGAACTTCAGGCGCGGGGGCCGGGGTGGCGGGGCTTAGCCAGGGGCTTTCGGCCAAGGCCATCGTCGCGAAAAGGCCGCTGGCGAGAATGGCCAGCCCGGAAGCCAGGGTTGCGCGTTTCATTTGGGAAGTCTCCAGGGTTCAAAAAGGGGATCATCGGTGGTTCAGGCAGCGCTGACCCAGATCGGCGAGATGGCGGTGCCAAGACCGGCGCCATAGCCGAGGTAGATGTTCAGCCCGGCCAGCGGTTCCAGGTAGCGGGCGTTCTTCAGCGGCCCGGCATCGGTCACGGCAAAGCCCATCGACCGGGCCAGCTCGCCCACCGTCGCCTTGGCCGCCGCATCGTCCGAGGCGAGAAACGCCGTGACATTGCCGCCGCGCGCCCCGGCATTCAGCAACTGGGCGAACACCGTGTTGAAGCCCTTGACCAGCCGAACGCCCGGTACCGCCTTGGCGATCTCTTCGGCGGACGAGGTCGTGTGCCCGATCGTCAGGCCCATGTAGTCGGCGGTCAGCGGGTTGGTGATATCGACCACCACGGCGTTGCCGAGGTTGCCCGCCGCCTTGAGCGCAGCAGCGGCATCGGGCGCCGAGGTCGCAAGGAAGACGACCTCCGCTTCGGCAGCACGGCTGGCCGGAACGACAGTAGCGCCGGTGGCAAGGGCGACCGCTGCGGCGGTGTCGGCGTTGCGGCTGGCAAGCGTCACGCTATGGCCCGCCTTGGCAAGCTGCCCGGCCAGCGCCGCGCCCATGTTGCCCGAACCGATCACTGAAACTTTCATGTTGCACCTTTCGAATGTGTGTGGCGCGCAGCCCAGATTTGCTGCGGATGCGAAGGATCTACTCTTGCGGACTACGCAGATAAATGGTGTCATACATGTTTAATTAATACGAAATTCGCACGAATATGGGCGCCATGGACATCATCAACGGCATGCAGGTCTTTGTTGCGGTGGTCGAAAGCGGCAGCCTGGTGCGCGCGTCCCGGGTGCTCGGCACCTCGGGGGCTGCCATCTCACGCCAGATTGCAGCGCTCGAGGATCACCTCGGCGCGCGGCTGTTGAACCGGACCACGCGGCGGCTGTCGATCACCCAGGTCGGGGAAGACTTTCTGGCCCGCGCCCGGACCATCCTGTCCGATGTCGCCGACGCAGAGGCTTTGGCCAGCCAAAGCGCGGCCAGGCCCGCCGGCCTTTTGCGCATCAGCGCGCCCCTCTCGTTCGGCATCAGCCGGATGTCCCAATGGCTGCCGGGGTTCATGGCACGCTATCCTGACCTGCGCCTGAACATCGACCTGACGGACCGGGTGGTCGATCTGGCCAATGACGGGATCGACGTGGCCGTCCGCATTGCCCGGCACCCTGCCACCACCAACGTCATCGCGCGGCGCATCAGCGTGCTGCGGACCATCATCTGCGCATCGCCCGACTATCTGGCCCGGCGCGGCTGCCCGCAGGTTCCCGAGGATCTAAGCCAGCATGACACGCTGAGCTTCACTTACCTGTCCACCGGCGACGACTGGACCCTGCGCGACACGGACGGCCACGAAACCGTGGTTCGGGTCCGGCCCCAGATGCACGCCAGCAACGGCGACATCCTCAGCGAGATGGCCATGCAGGGCTGCGGCGTGATCAACCAGCCCGATTTCATCGTCGAGCGGCACATCGCATCGGGACGGCTTGTCCCGATCCTGCAGGACTGGTCAACCGAGGGGTTCAACCTTTACGCGCTTTACCTCAGCCGCAAATTCCTGTCCGCCAAGGTGCGCGTCTTCATCGATTATCTGGATGAGATGGAAGGCAGGGGCTGAC
>JANLQT010000686.1:0-2041 GCA_031368035.1 Rhodobacterales bacterium
CCCCTGCGCCTCCCAGATCGCGGTCGGGATATACAGGAAGTTGCGCCCCCTGATCTGCCTGAGCCAGGCATTCTGGCTGCCCCAGGAATGGTACATGTCCATCGGGCGCTGGGTCAGGGCATGCACGGGATAGCCCCAGCCGGTCGCCTCGGTATCGCCGAACGGCGGATACCAAAGCGGCAGCGGGTCCATCGCCAGCTTCAGCCTTGCGCGCAGATGGTCCGGCGGTTGGATCGCACCCTGCCCCTCGGCGGCAAGCTGGAAGCGGCGCAGGGGTTCGGACCAGATCGAGAACAGATAGGGCTGCGGCGTCTCGTAGAACGAGGTCTTCACCGCCCAGTCCTGATAGGCTTGGTTCCAGGGTTTGAAGAACGCCGCCTCTTGCGGCACATGCGCCTGATAAAAGCCGCCGTTGTCGATATAGCGCTGCAACTGGTCGGGGTTCGCCTCGCCGCGGCCCGTTTTGTCGCCCTCCGCCCCCCGCCAGCCCATCAGCGGCCCGACGCCGGGGCGGCGGATGTGGTTCACGATGTAATCGGCGTAATCCTTGAACTTCGCCGTCCCGTCCGGATTGGTCATGCCCGGCAGACCCAGCCGCACGCCAAGGTCCAGCAGCACCGACTGGAAGCCGCGCACGCCAGCATGTCCGGGGCGGTCCGGTTCGATCACCGGCCAGCGGATGGAATCCCCGGCCGCATCCGGCTCGCTGATCGGGCGGTCCAGAAGGCTGATGCAGTCGTGGCGTTCCAGATAGGTCGTGTCGGGCAGGATCAGGTCGGCATAGGCCACCATCTCGGAGGCATAGGCGTCGGAATAGATGATGCGCGGGATGACATATTCGCCGTCCGGCCCCTTGTCGGTCAGCATCTGCAGGACGGACGCGGTGTTCATCGACGAGTTCCACGCCATGTTGGCCATGTACAGGAACAGCGTGTCGATCTTGTAGGGATCCCCCGCATGCGCGTTCGGGATGACCATATGCATCAGCCCATGCGCCGAGAACGGGTTCTCCCAGGTGAAGGCCTTGTCGATCCGCACCGCAGAGCCGTCTTCCTTCAGCGCCAGTTGTTCCGGCCCGCGCACATAGCCCAGATGCGGGCCGGACAGCGGCTTGCCGGGGGCGGTCACGAAGTGGGGCGTCGGATGCGCCTCGATGGGTTTGGGATAGGGCGGCTTCAGCCGATAGCTGCCGGGGGTTTCCACCGCGCCCAGCACGATTTGCAGCAGATGCAGCGCCCGGGCGGTCTGAAAGCCGTTGGAATGGGCCGAGAGCCCGCGCATGGCGTGGAAGCTGACCGGGCGGCCCAGCATCGTCTCATGGGCATCGCCGCGGAAGTCGGTCCAGGGTTGTTTGATCTCGATGGCCTGATCGAAGGCGACTTGGGCCAGTTCGGCGGCCAGCGCGCGGATACGGGGCGCGGGGATGCCGCAGCGCTCCGCCACCGCTTCGGGGGCGTAGTCGGGGGACAGATACCGCTCCGCCATGTGCTGGAACACCGTGCGGTGGCCAGCCCAGGTCGCGCCAAGATCGGGCTGCACCCCCTTGCCGTCCCAAGGCGCGGGGTTTCCCGTCCGCCGGTCGATCACGAAGGGCTGGCTTTCGGCATTCTTCAGGATCAGGCCCTTCTCCGGGCCTTCGGTCTCGTTCACCAGCAAAGGCGCGTTGGTCCAACGGGCGAGGTAGTCGAGATCGACCTTGCCCGCCTGCAACAGGCAATGGATCAGGCTCAGGATCAGCAGGCCATCCGTGCCGGGAGTGATCCCCAGCCAGTCGTCGGCTATGGCATTATACCCGGTGCGGATCGGGTTCACCCCGATCACCCGGGCGCCGCGCGCCTTCAGTTTGCCAAGGCCGATCTTGATCGGGTTGCTGTCGTGATCCTCGGCCACGCCGAACAGAACGAACAGCTTGGTGCGCTCCCAATCGGGCTGGCCAAATTCCCAGAACGCCCCCCCGATCGTGTAAATCCCCCCCGCCGCCATGTTGACCGAACAGAACCCGCCGTGCGCGGCATAGTTCGGCGTGCCGAATTGCTGCGCC
>JANLQT010000722.1:0-3596 GCA_031368035.1 Rhodobacterales bacterium
CTGTGCTATAATTCAAAACAGGTGCCCGGCCTGCCCAATTCCTATGGAGAGATGCAGACATGACGACCCTGACGCGGCTCCTCACGCCCTGACGCAAATGCTCGGCGCTGCACGGTCCGGGCGTTCCAACAGAAAATCATAATCGCAGTCAGGAATAGCATGGGCCTTTTACGTCGCGCCTATGCGGCGCCTGGCTCTTCCAATTCACGAAGGCCAGTTCTCGGCCCATTCCTGACGTTGGGCCAACTGCGGCCCTATTGCGGCGTGACGCGTCGAAGCTGTCGTTCAGGTCGCTCTATGCGGCTGCCTAGTCAACCGAACTCGTCCCAGCCAGACGGGTCAGCCTCGATATCTTCTTGGTCCGTGCGGCTGTGCTCGTTCGTTCGAAAACGAACCGGCACAGCAAGGGGCCGCCGCCTCAGCCGAGCTTTAGGACCACGCGGCCCACGATCTTGCCCTTGCGCATCTCGTCCAGCGTCGCGTTGATGTCCTCAAGCGCTATGGTGCGGATCGTGGCCTTGACCAACCCGCGCGCGGCAAAGGCCACCGCCTCGTGCAGATCCTGACGCGTGCCGACATTGGAGCCGCGCACCGTCAGCTCCCAGTTGGTGATGGCCGAGATCGAGGCGCGGATCTCATCGGACTTGCCGCCGGGCAAGCCAATGTAGACCGCCGTCCCGGCCGGACGCAGCATCCGGATGGCTTGCTCGAACGCCGGGGTGGACACGGCTGTCACGACAGAGGCATGGGCACCGCCGATCTGCGCCTCGATGGCCGCAACGGCATCGGTTTCCGCGCCATTGACCAGCACCTCAGCGCCCAGAGAGCGGGCAAGCTCCAGCTTGTCGGCCGAGACATCGACGGCGGCGACCCGCAGCCCCATGGCCCGGGCATATTGCACGGCGATATGGCCAAGGCCGCCAATCCCAAGGATCACCACCCACTGGCCGGGTCGCGCTCCACTGCGCTTCAGCCCGCGATAAGTGGTAACCCCGGCGCACAGGATCGGCGCCATGGCATAGGGGTCGGTGCCCTGCGGCAGGCGGCCCACAAAGGCTGACGGGGCGATCATGTATTCGGCGTAACCGCCCGGCTTGCTGTAGCCGGTGGCCTCCCCTTTCGGGCAAATCGTCTCCATCCCGGCCAGACAGAATTCGCACGTGCCGCACGAGGAATACATCCACGGCACGCCAACCTCGTCGCCCACGGCAAAATCGGTCACGCCGGAGCCTACGGCGGCGACCGTGCCCGCCACCTCATGGCCCGGGATCAGCGGCAACGTCGGCCCCGGCGCCCAATCGCCATCCACAGCGTGCAGGTCGCTGTGACATACCCCGCAGGCATTGACCCTGATCAAGAGATCGCCCTGACCGGGTTCGGGAACCGGCACCGTTTCGATCACCAAGGCAGTCCGGACGGCATGGAGCACGGCAGCTTTCATCATCTGGGTCATTTCGATGCTTTCATGAGGGGGTTTGCGGTGGTTATAGTTCGTCAGCCCGCCAACCGGCGATATCCCCAAAGCAATAAGAGCATGTCATGGCCCCGCGTCGATCCAACACCCTGCTGCTCTTGGAACAGTGGAGCCGGGGCGTCGCCGAAATTGCCGCTGCCCGTGGCACGGCCAGCTTCATTGCGGTGCTGCAAACTGCGGTCTGCCGTCTGGTCGAGGTCGATTTCACCATGGTCTTTGCCTATCGCGGCACAGCGACTCCCTTGGTTCTGGGTGACACGCTGAACCCGGACCGCCACCGCGTTATTGCACGGGATTATGTAGCGGGGCCCTTCATGCTCGACCCTTTCTTTCGGCTGGTCAGCGATGGCGCGCGGTCCGGCTGTTTCCGGCTGCATGCCGTGGCCCCCGACCATTTCCGCCGCAGTGAATATTTCCGCGCCCATTACGACCGGACCGGCATTGGCGAAGAGATCGGCATGATCTTCGATCTGGGAGGCGGTCTGATCGGGGTCGCCTCGTTCGCACGCTGGAATGCCTCGCCTCCGGTGCTGCGCGCCGAACTTGAGGTGTTGCAGGCGATCCAGCCCGCCGTGGCAGCACTGTGCGTCGGGCATTGGTCCAACCTGCGCCCCTTGCAGGACCAGCCGCCGGTCCTTGCGGCCTCGGTCGGGCTTGCCTCTGGTCCCGCGGCCTGCCGCGCCCTGTCAGCGCGCGAGGCCGAGATCGTCACCATGATCCTGCAGGGCCACTCCACGGAATCCATTGCCCTGCGTCTGGATATCGCGCCGGGCACGGTGAAGATCCACCGCAAGAACATCTACCGCAAGATGCAGATTTCGACCCAGGCAGAGCTTTTTTCGGTCTGCATGGGCTTCACCATCCAGCCCGCCATCCCCCCTGTTGCCAGAGCGCCCTATCCCCCAAGGGATATGGCTGACCTTGGGGAAATCGGGGATGCTCAACGCTAGCACTAGCGACAAAAGCAAGCCTTGACCAAAAAACCAGCCTTGACCGACCGGAGGATGACCATGACAAAGACTTGGTACAGCGACCTGCCCCAGTTTTATCAACGGCAGATCAGGGCGATGGGCCTCGACGAGGCAGGCTTGAGCCGACGCCGTCTGATGAAGGGCATGGCCGGTGCCGCTGGTGTCGCGATGCTGGGCATGTCGTCGCGCTCCGCGCAGGCTGCGGCCTCGCAGATGACCTACATGTGCTGGGAAGGCTACAATGACCCCCGCATCATCGACCCGTTCAAGGCGGCCAATGATGTGGACGTAGGCTTTGACCTGATCGTCGACAGCCCCGGCGGCTTTGCCAAGCTGCAGGCGGGCGCCTCGCGAGAGGTGGATCTGGTGTCCAGCGATATGCCGTGGATCACCCGCATGGGCCCCGCCGGTCTTGCGATGGAGCTGCAGCCGGACGATTATGCCGATGTCTATGCGACCTTCTACGACCAGTTCAAACCGCCCTTCGCGCCCCTGATCAACGAAGGCAAGACGATTGGCGTGGCCACCCGCTGGGGCTGGGTTGGCCCCTGCATCAACACCGATGTGACCAAACCTGAGGTCTGGACCTCGTATGATCCGGTGTTCGACCCGGCCAACAAGAACAAGATCTGCGTGATGGACTGGGGCGATTGGCCGATCCTGCCGATGGCGCTGCATGCCGGGATCGACCCTTATATCGAACTGGATCAGGCAGCGCTCGACGAGGTGCGCAAAGTGCTGCGTGCCATGTTCAAGAACACCCGCACCCTGGTGGGGGATCTGACGCAGGCTCAAAAGGGGCTCTTGGACGGGTCCTTGCTGGGCTGCATCGGGGCCGGATCGTACCTGACCTCGGCGATGCGCAAGCAGGGCCACAAGAATATCCTGGCCGTGGTGCCGGAACCGAAGAACGGTCTGAAACAGGGCATCATCTGGGTCGAAGCGACCGCAATCCTGAAAGAGACCGATCAGCCGGAACTGGCGCAGAAGCTCTTGAAACACGTCGTTTCCAAGGATTCCGGCTATATCCTGTCGCTGCTGGATTCGACCTGCAACGTCGTTACCAACAAGGCGGTCGAGACGATGTATTCGCCCGCGGAAAAGGACATCCTGCAGACCGATTACATGTGGCACGCCTGGGACAATTCCCA
>JANLQT010000261.1:0-2742 GCA_031368035.1 Rhodobacterales bacterium
CATCGGATCGAATGGTCTCGATCCGGTCGAGATTGTTGGCATAGGTGACATCGGCCGAGACGATATTGCCCAGCGCCACCCCGTCGCGCTTGATCGTCCCGTTGAAGTGGCCGAAGCGCTTCAGGGCAATCGCTGCTGGCGTTCCTGCAGCTGTAGCCGCAGCAATGGTCTCACCCTGCGCCACGAGCATTGCTTTGGCACCGAGGAGGCCGGACCGTTCCATTTGCCAGGACAGCGAATCCAGCACGCAGCCAGAATACATCGCAAAGCGCGGCACTTCCGGCATGCCGACCTCGATCGACATGCTGGGCAAGGTCCAATTGCCCGATAGGAAGGTGTGCGCGCTCAAGCCGCCGGTCAGGGTTGCCCCAGACACCGTGCCGTTCGATGCGGGTGACGTGGATGCGGCGAGGGTGCATGTGTTGCCCGTGCCGCCCAAGACGCCGCGCGTGATGCTGATCGCCGTGGAGGTCGCACCATAAGTGGCAAACGCGCCACCCACCGTGCCGTTCGCGTTCAAGACAATCGCAAGCGCTGTCATTGTGGCCGCCAGGTTGGCGCCGATGTTGATCTGACTGCCGACAGCACCGGAGGCCACAAAGGTGAAGACGGTACCGTTGATCGACAGCGTGCTGTTGACGGCAGGCTGGGCCGAAAACGTGATCGCCCCGGTTGCCGCCACCGTGCCCGCCGTGGTGGGTGCCCCGAACGCCGCTTTCAGCCAGAAGCCAAAGCCCACCGCATCGATCGGCACCTCGACATCGCCGTCGGTGGTGATCGCATCCAGCAACGGCGCGCGGGGATCGCGGCCATAACCCAGAAGCTCCGAGGCCAAGAGCGGCTGTTCGGCCGCCAGCGAAGAGGTGATGAAGGGCATCTGGGTAAATCCAGACCCCGGCGGGGTGCCGTAGACAGTCTCGAACGCAAGCGCCATCTGCGCCCGCGCTCCTTGTGCACGTGCCATGTCAGTGTCCTTTCTTCGTGGGAAATCAGGTCAGAGGGTCGGGCGTGGCGTAGTGCAGCACGACGATGATCACCGCCGCTTTCAGGGCAGCAGCCCCTTCGATGGGCAGATCGACTGGCTCGGGGGCTTCCGCCTCAACCCAGTCGCAAAGCCCGCCCAAGGTACGATCTGCGGCCAGCGTCGCGCCGATGGACGCGGTCAGCGCATCGAACAGCGCATCGCGTCCTGTCCCGGCCTGGATCACCACCTCCAGTTCAGCGCGATGCTCGTAGAAATAAGTCAGCGGCGACAGCGTCACCTCGGGATCGCCCGGCTTGCCATCGCGCAGGATGATCAGGCCGGTTGCGGGGATGCGCTCGGGCAGTACGTCACCGCGCAGCACAGGGGCGGCGAGGGTTTGCAGCCGCGAATGCAGGGCGGCAAGGATGGTTTCGCGGGGGGTAGGCATTGGGCTGTTCCCGATCGTTATTGCAAAATTAGTGCCTGCAAGCTATATAGCTTCCAAGACATGAGGACCGAATGCCCTGGACTGTTTCCTTTGCCGACGAGTTCGAACCGGAATTCGATGCACTCGACGCCGAGATTCAGGACGCGATCCTCGCACGGGTGCTGCTTCTCGAACGTGAGGGGCCATCGCTTGGACGACCGCATGCCGACACCCTGACCGGGTCGAAACATGCGAACATGAAGGAACTGCGCTGCACGGCCGCCGGTGGTGTCTGGCGCATAGCCTTCGCATTCGATCCCGACCGGCAAGCCATCTTGCTTGTCGGCGGGGATAAATCAGGTGGCGGCGAGAAACGATTTTACAAGCAGCTGATCGCCCGGGCCGACGACCGGTTCGACCGACATCTGGCACAACGGAAAGGATGACGACCATGGCGCGTACCCTTCAGGACAAGCTGGCGACCCTCGATCCCGCCCGTCGTGCCGGGATCGAGGCCGAGGCCGCACGCCTGCACACCGAGTATCTGACACTGCAAGAGTTGCGCAAAGCCAAGGCGATGACGCAAGTCCAGCTCGCCGAAACGCTCGGCATCCAGCAGGCGACCGTCGTAAAGTATGAACGCCAGAGCGACCTGCTGCTTTCGACGCTGACAAGCTATGTCCGTGCGATGGGCGGCTCGCTGAAGCTGATGGTGGAGTTCCCCGGCAAAGCCCCTGTGGCGCTTGAGGGCTTGGGCGACACCGAAGAACCAAGTCGGCGGCGGCGCGGACGGGAAGCTGCTGCGCGACCCTGAGGCTCACCGGGCATCCACCCAGTTCGCCACGATCAACCCCGGCACTTTTGTCTGCGCCCGCTCCGCATCGCGCGCCAAATTCAGCCGCTTCGGCAGCTTGACCTGTGGCACAAGCAGGAAGATCGGCGCTGTGACAACACCCCTGCCGGTTTTCGACCGTGATGCCACCGCGCGGCCCTTTGTATTCAGGCGCCCCTCAGCCACCAGCAGGCTCGGCCCACGGCGACGATAAATGAAGCGCAGGCGCAGGCCGGTGCGGCGTTCCCATTCGCCGGGGGTGATATGGCCACCACGGGTGGATTTGCCCGCTGCTGGGGTGGGGATCGCCAACCAGAAGCCGTTCTTCGAGCGGATCAACGGCCCGGTGTCGTGCGCGCCGACGATCACCGGGGCGTTCGACCAGACCAGTGCGGCGGCGTTCAGACTTTCGCCAGACTTCGGGAAGCTGGCGAGGCGGATCGAATTGGCAAGCCGGGTGCCAAGGCCAGCACCGGTGATCTGGGCCCGCCAGGCGGACTTCAGATCGGCCCCGGCCTG
>JANLQT010000744.1:0-6444 GCA_031368035.1 Rhodobacterales bacterium
CGAAGAGAAGCTCCATGGACATCCGCGCCCTGACGCCCAGCTATGCCGTGTCGCCGCAGATCGACCCCTCTGATCTGACTGCCATCAAGGCGGCGGGATACACCACGGTGATCGACAACCGCCCAGATGGCGAAATTCCCGAGACGCTGCAGACCGAACGGATGCGCATGGCGGCCGAGGCTTTGGGGCTGGTTTTTGTGGTGAACCCGGTGACGCCGGGCCAGTTCACCGACAAGGTGATCGACATCCAGCGCGCCGCAGTCGCGGCCGCCACCGGGCCGGTATTCGCCTATTGCGCCTCGGGCAACCGCTGCTCGTGCGTCTGGGCACTGATGAATGCCGGCGCATTGCCGCTGGAAGACCTTGTCGGCACGCCGGCCAAATTCGGCTACAACCTGACCCCGCTGATTCCCCTGATCGAGGCCCGGGCCAGAACGTAACCCCGCCAGCGCAAACACGCCATTTCACTCCCCAAACCACCTCACCTGTAGGATGGGCATTCATGCCCATCGCCTCCAGCACCCAACACCCGTGGTCCACCTTTCACGTGGACGCTCGGCATTGCTCTGACGGTCGGGCCCCTGTCAGCCAAGAAACCGGCGGGCGAGCAAACCCCTTCACCGGTCCGGTCTCATACCGCCGCGCGCGCCGGCTCTGGCAACCGCTCTGCGCCGGACGGTGCCACCGGCGCAGCAACAGCCGGGACCGCCATAGCCGCCATCGCGGGCCCCGCGGCGCCCGGCCTGCTGCTCGCAGCCGAGACGCGCTCGGACAGGCGCACCGCTCGCATCCCCCGGTTCTGGCCCAGCCGCCCCTCGCCCAGAATCCGCCCATCCAGCCCTTCCAGCTTGATCCGCTCGATCGAGGCGTTCCACAGCGGCAACACCATGCCTTCGGTCAGGCCCGTGATATCGCCCAGCGTCATCGACATCCGCGCCAGTGTCGCCAGCATGGTGCAACTTGCCCCATCCACCCGCTCGGCCAGGGCCTCGGCAAAGGCATGCGGCGCCGCGCCCGCGGCCTCGCCCGTCACCTCTGGCACCGACTTGCGCCAGCCCTCGGCGGGCAGGGCCAGAAAGACCTGCCCCATGCGCTGCCCCAGCGCCAATGAGACCTGCGCCGTCAGCACCTTGAAATCCCGATCCTCCAGCAGCAACCCCAAAGGCCGCGCGTCCTCCAGATGCGAGCCATAGCGATAGCCCCCTGCCCAACTAAGGTCCGCCTCATCCGAAAGCGCCACTTCCAGCCCGATCAGGGCGGCATCAATGAACCCCGCCGCCATCGCCGCATCGGTGCGCGTCGGCTTGCGAGCGGGGGGCGGGGCGCGGTTCACCTTGCCGATGGTCTGACTTTCCAGAATCGAGGACAACACATCGGGCGTGATCACCAACACGCCCAGCGTTTCCCCCGGGCCTTGCAACACCGCAATCAGCGCCCGCTCGGGGATCCACTCCAGCACTTCGGACAGGCCCAGTTTCTGCATCGTCAGGCTTTGCACATCCAGCGCCAGCTTGGCCGCATCCCGCGCCGCCCGCGCCAGCGCCATCCGCCAGGACCGGTCCGCCCCCGGCCCGCCTTCCGCCTCGGGAACACGCGCGGCGGCCAGCTTTCTGCGCAGGATGCTGCCGGGTTGCGGATCTGCCATGGATGGTCCCCTCATGCTGCCAGGTCCAATCCTGGCGGCAAAAGGTTACCGACGGGTTGAGGCGGTCCCGCGCCGGGCAATCTCGGCTGCAATCTCGGCCGCAATTTCCTCGGTGGCCTGGTCAATTGACACGGCAAAGGCATCCGCCTCGCCTTCTGGCGCTTCCAGCGCCGCAAACTGGCTGTCAAGCAACGACACCGGCATGTAATGCCCTTGGCGCGCCGCCATCCGCGACCAGATCAGATCGCGACTTCCTGACAGATGCGCGAACACCACCCCGCCTCCCGCCCCGGCCCTGATCCGGTCCCGGTAGCGCCGCTTCAGGGCCGAGCAACCGACGATTCCCGGCGCCTGATCCCGCAGCACGCCCGCCACAAGGTCCAGCCAGGGCCAGCGATCTTCATCCTCCAGCGGCACCCCTGCCGCCATCTTGGCAACGTTCTGCGCAGGATGCAGACCATCGCCGTCGACATAAGGCACGCCAAGCAGCCCCGACAGCGCCTCCCCCACCGAAGATTTGCCGCAGCCCGACACACCCATCAGCACCAGCTTGATCATGAAAAGGCCGCCGCCCCTCCATCGACACACAGCACACCGCCGTCGACGACACGGAACGACACCAAGACCATGAAGATCGCGCCCGACGCCGCATCCGGCGCCAGCTTGCCGACCTTGCGCCCGTTCAGATCGATCCGCTGTCGTCCCAAACTCACCCTCCCAAGCCCGCGCACTTGCAGGTCATCTTGGCCCAAGTACCTCCACGGGGGTCCGGGCACGCGGTTCCGGGGGTGTGCCCCCCCCGGCGGCTGGCCAAGGGCACAACCTCAGCCCCTCAACAGTGCCTCGATCTCGGCCCGCGACGGCATCGACGGCGCCGTCCCCGCCCGCGTCACCGAGATCCCGGCGCAGGCAGAGCCAAACCGCACCGCCTCCACCGGATCCATCCCTTCGGCCAGCGCCGCTGCAAAGCCGCCGTTGAACGCGTCCCCGGCGCCGGTGGTCTCGACCACCGGCCCGGCGAAGAACGGCGGCACATGCACAGTGCGCTTGCGGTCGTGAAACAGCGCGCCTTTGTCGCCCAAAGTGATGATCGCCGCCCCCGCGCCCTTGGACCGCAGCGCCTTGGCGGCAGCTTCCGCATCCTCGACTGAGGTCACCACGATGCCCGTCAGCGCCTCGGCCTCGGTTTCGTTGGGGGTGACGTAATCGACCATATGCAACATGTCTGGCGGCAGTTTCGCCGCCGGCGCCGGGTTCAGGATGGTGGTCACCCGGTTGGACCGCGCCATGCGCAGTGCGTGATAGGCCACCGGGATCGGCTGCTCCAACTGGGTGACAAAGACCTTGGCGCTGCGGATCAGATCAGCATTGCGGTCGATATCCCCGGTGGTGAAATCCGCCGCCGCACCGGGTGAGATGATGATGGCATTGTTGCCGGTGCCATCCTCGATGAAGATATAGGCAGCGCCCGTATAGCTGTCCGCATGCTGGCTGATCGCCGGGATCACCCCCGCCGCCTTCCAGGTCGCCAACGCCATCTCGGCAAAGGCGTCCTGCCCCAGCCGCGCGATCATATGCACCTCGGCCCCCGCCTTGGCCGCAGCGACCGCCTGATTGGAGCCTTTGCCGCCTGGCCCCAAAACGAAACTCTTGCCCAGAATGGTCTCGCCGATCTTCGGCTGACGCTCGGCGCGGTAGGCGGTGTCGGCGACAAACACACCAAGGATGACGACTTTACCCATGAACTTCCCCGTTCAACCTTTTGTCTAAAAACGATTTTCCTCCGGAAAATCTGAAATTTCGTAGGAATTTCGTTGATTTTTCGCGATCAGGCGTCACGCGTCCGGCGCGATCACGCCCTTGCGAAAGATGAAGCAGCCATAAAACCGCCGCTCGCCGGTCTGCACCACCGCATAGGCCGTCTTGGCCGCCTCATAGAACGCAAACCGCTCGATCGAGACCATGGGCCGCGCGCGCCCCTCGGCATAGTCGATCTCGGCCTGCACCTCTTGCTGCACCGGCGGCACATCATCGGGTGCGCCCACGATCTCCATCCGCGCGGCATGATCGGGCACGAATGTGTCCAGCGGCAACAGCGACAGGATCGCCTGCGCCGCCTCGCCGGCGGTCAGATTTTCCATCCGCAACAACTTGCCGGTCACGGTGGATCTTGCGATGCTGTCGGCTGGGAAATTGGTGTCCGACAGCACCAGCGTATCGCCATGACCCATGGCCCGGATCACGCCCAGCACCTCGGCGTTCAGCCGGTTGTCGATATATTTCAGCATGGCTCCCCCTGGTATCCGCCCTGCGCCGAAGTTCGGCCGCTCAGGTGCTGCCGAAATGCTGGCGCACGGCGCTTGCCATGGCAAGACCCAAGGCAACCTGCGCCTCGGCGTCATAGTGGATGCCGTCCACCGGGCTGACTTCGATGATCTCGCCTGCATCGATGAACCCGGCGTCCATCCGCTCGGTCATCTCTTCGATGGCCGCCGCCAGCCCCTGCGATTTCGCCGCCCCGCCCGCGAACATCTCAGCCAGACACCCGACCTCCAGAATGGGCGGAGGCGCAATGACGATCACCTCGGGCATGCCGCCGTCTGGGCCCGCGCCAGCAGCGCGGATCATCCGGATCAGCCGGTCCAGACAAAAGGCGATGTCGGCGGGGCTGACGTGAAAGCAGTTCTTCAGATCGTTGGTGCCCAGCTTGACGATCACCAGATCCAGCGGCTTGTGACTTTCCAGCAGCGCCGGCAGCACCCGGATGCCGCTGCGATACTCGCCCTCCATCGGGTCATCATGCACCGTGGTGCGGCCCGGATGACCCTCCGCGATCACCTCAAACCCGGCCCCCAAAGCGCGCGCCATGACGGACGGCCAGCGCGCCGCATGGCCAAAGCGCCCGGCGCCGTCCAGATCAGGCATCGGTATGGTGCCATGCGTGTTACTGTCGCCAAAGCACAAGACCACCCGCGTCATCCGATCCGCTCTCCCGTCCCTGTGTCAAACAGATGCACCAGACCCGGCAGCGGCGCCAGCGTCACCGCCTGCCCCGGCGCATAACTCAGCCGGTCGCGCGACACCGCCGTCAACTCCCGCCCGCCGCTATCCTTGCCACCCAGACGCAGCACCAGATGGGTTTCCGACCCGGTCGGCTCAACCACCACGACCGAGGTGGCAAATCCGGTGTCCGACAGAACCAGATGTTCCGGCCTGATGCCCAGCGTGACCTTGCGCCCCTCTGCTACGGCCTGCGGCAAGGGCAACGATACCCCCGGCGCCTCGAACCGTCCCGCCACCGCCTCGCCCTCGATCAGGTTCATCGACGGAGAGCCGATGAACCCCGCCACGAACACATTCGCCGGGCGGTCGTACAATTCCAGCGGCGCGCCAATCTGCGCGATCCGGCCATCGCGCATCACCACGATGCGGTCGGCCATGGTCATCGCCTCGATCTGGTCATGCGTCACGTAAACCGTCGTCGTGCCCAGCCGCTGGTGCAACTCGCGGATTTCGCCGCGCATCTGCACGCGCAGCTTGGCATCCAGGTTGGACAGGGGCTCGTCGAACAGGAACACCTGCGGGTTGCGCACGATGGCGCGGCCCATGGCCACCCGCTGGCGCTGGCCCCCGGACAGCGCACGAGGATACCGCGCCAGATACGGCGTCAGCCCAAGAATTTCGGCGGCACGCGTGACACGGTCCGCGATCTCGGCCTTGGGCATCCGTGCCATCTTCAGCGCGAAGCCCATGTTCGCCGCCACCGTCTTGTGCGGATACAAGGCATAGTTCTGGAACACCATCGCGATGTCCCGCTCGGCCGGGGCCAGGTTGTTCACCACGCGCGGCCCAATGGAAATCGTGCCGCCCGAGATGCTTTCCAGCCCCGCGATCATCCGCAATAGCGTGGACTTGCCGCAGCCCGACGGGCCGACCAGCACCACGAACTGACCGTCCGCAATGTCGATATCCACGCCATGCACCACAGCCATGCCGCCATACGCCTTGCGCAGGTCGCGGATCGTCACCTCGGCCATTCTTCCCCCCGGCATTTTCTCGTTCGGCAAAGGCTAGCCCGTCCGCCCGGCCCTGTCCACCGCCCTGTAGCATACTAACATGTTAGCGGCTTGACAGGTCCCTGCAAGGCTGAGAAGCTTTCTCTCGTCCGGTGCTGCCCGGCCAGCGGGGCCCGTAGAGGCGCAAGACCCAAGGCCAACGCGCCGCAGCCAGACACATCCACCAGGGAGGTAGGCATGAAAGTTGGACTTTACGACTACGCCGTGCAGGCGGGCTTGACCCGTCGCGGCGTTTTGAAGGGCGCGGCCTCTGTCGGCGCCTTGTCGGCATTGGGCGGCGCGGGCGTGCTCAGCTTTGCTACGCCAGCGCTTGCGCAAGACAATCTGCGCGCGCAGATCCTCGCGATTCCGGGCGTCGGCAATGGCTCGCCCACCGATGCCGACTATCAGAAAGTCGGCGAGTTGTGCATGGGCCCGACCAAGGCCAATGTGGCCGAGGGCGAGTTTGCCGGGGTCGAGCTGACGTTCATGGGGCTCAACAACCAGAACCTGCACAACTTCCTGTTCCGCGGGTTCCTCGCGTCCTGGGAGAAATACACCGGGGCCAAGATCAACTGGATCGATCTCGCGCAGGCCGACTACAACCCGCGCCTGCAGCAGTCGATCGCGACCGGCACCGTCGATTTCGACATCATCGAGATGGGCGCGCCGTTTGAAGGCGATACCGCCGGCAAGGGCCTTTTGGACGAGATGCCCGACTGGGTGAAGACCCAGATCGACGAC
>JANLQT010000745.1:0-6496 GCA_031368035.1 Rhodobacterales bacterium
CCACGATGCACCGTCAGGCCATGAACCGAGGCCATTTCCAACACGATCTCGTCCAGCGTCAGGTCGCCCTTGACCGCCTGACCGCCTGACCGCCAACCGCGCGCGCAGCCAGTCGTTGCAGAGCGCAAGCTTGCCCACGACATGGTTGCCTTGGGGTCTCGGTGCTAGCGTCCCGGTCTCACGCTTCAGGATCACCAGATCGTTCACGAATTTTGGCGACACAAAGAAGTGCCGCGCAGCCTCGCGGTGCCCATGACCCGCCTCGACAAAGGCGATGACCCGACTGCGAAGTTCAACAGGATGCGATTTGCCCATTCCTAACCCCTATAGCTGGTGAGCAAAGGGAATCACAGTTCAGCAAACTTGGGAATCCTGAATCTGATGGTCAGTGACACGCTCTAGAAAGCCCCAAATCGTCCGATCTACTGTCCCCCTCGAACACAAGTTCTGGCAGGATGATCTCCCATTCGTCACGCCGCTGTAGGTGGTGGTAGGCCTCGTCTCCATCATCTTTGCGCCAGACGAGTACCGCCGCAACCTCGCCCCGCAGAAATGTCGCCCCTTCAGGAGGGTTGAACGCCCGAGAGAACTGGGCCAGCATTTGACCTTCTGTGTTACCAATCACCCATCGACCCTTGTCGTGTCGCAGGGTGACGGGGTCGCCGGGACGGGCAGCGTTGATGGCGGCAAGTGAGGGGTGCCCTTCGGGTAGACGGCCGGCAAAGGAGAGGTCCAGGTTCTTGAGATCGGGCGACAGATAGCGCAGGCGGGCGCCTGGCGGCGCCGTCATGTTGGGTGAGACCCTTCGTGACAGGATGGCAACGCCATCAGGACGAACGAAGGCGTGGGGACCGTCGGTCAAGACTGTGAGGCTCGCGCGGGCCCGCGTCATGCCAACATAGAACAGGCGGCGCGGGGCGTCGGCGTCTTCGCCGCGGGATGGGCGATCCCAGCCGCCGTTGAGAAGGACGACATGATCGAACTCTAGCCCTTTGGCGCGGTGGGCGGTTAGGAGCAGCAGCCCCCTTTGTTCGCTGCGCGCCTCGCGTGCCCATTCGCCGAACCATTGCACGAGGTCCAGCACCGGTGCGGCTTTCTCTGCCAGTTCCCGTGCCAGCGTGCCGATGCCCTCACCGATCAAGTCTGTCCAACGGGTCTGCGGCTGAACGTTCAGGATATCAGTCAAGTCTGCAACGCTAAGAAGGCGGGTCCGGTCGTCGAGAAGCGACCGGATGAAGGCTTGCATCTCGCGCAAGCGCCAAAGGCTGACTGAGGCGTCATTGGCTTGATCCACCGGCAATCCAAGGCTTTCGGCATAGGCGCGCACTGGCTCTAGCCGCCGCCACTCGCGCGCGACTATGGCGCAGCGCCGCCAGGACCATTCGGGGTCAAGCTTCGACAGTCGGACCAGTTCGTCCACGGCCGCCACTGCTTGAGCCTCGTCCCCGGGACCGGCGTCGATCAGGCTGACCTGCCCTTGCACGACAGGGTCCAGCAATGCCATGGCGCCCCCAGGCGGTGCCTTCAACCGTGCACGGTCAACGGTGATCTCATGCCCCGCCTTCATGCGCCCAGCGGCTGGGATGATCACCGCGTTGCAGGCGGCAATGATATCTGCGGTCGAGCGGTAATTCTCGGTCAACCAAACCGGCTTGGCGGAGTAATCCGCCTCGAACTGGCGGATGAAGGCAATCGAGGCCCCGGCGAAGGCGTAGATGTTCTGGTCGTCATCCCCCACTGCGAACAGGCTGATCCTCAGGTCGGGGTCTTCCAGCGACCGGCCCGCCACGGCGGCGATCAGGGCATATTCCTCGGGTCCGATGTCTTGATATTCATCCACCAGCAGCCAGCGGAAACCTTGGGTCAGGGTCTCGCGCAAGGCCTCAGCCTCGGGCTTGGACAATCCCTCACCGCGCAGAAGCGCCGCTGCCTGCCGCATGATGACGTCAAAGTCGCGCGGGGTGGTGCGGTCACCGGCAAAGCTGGCCCCAACCAGCCGCATCGCAAGGGCGTGACAGGTGGACACCGTGACGCCCAGCGCATCGTCCCCGATCAGCCGCCGCAGCCTTTCGCGGATTTCCGCAGCGGCGTGGCGGTTGTAGGTGAGAACGAGGATGCCGCGCGGGTCCTCGCGCTTGACGCGGATCAGATAGGCGATCCGGTGCACCAGCACCCGGGTCTTGCCCGATCCCGGCCCCGCGAGCACCAGCACATTGGTCTGTTCACGATCATCGCGGACGATCTCTTGCTGCACCGGATTGTCCAGCGCCTCGACGATGGTCTTCCACGACGCGCCGGTCGTCTGCCGCCGGATTTCAGCACCCCGGCCGGGCAGCCAGCGGCGCAGAAACGCAGCCTCGTCCAGCACGAAGTAGTCCTCGGACAGGCGTTGGGCCTGATCCATCTCGGCAAGACCCTTTTCGGCATAAGCGGCCATCACATGGGTCTGAACCGTCTGTTCGGTGTAATGCTCCTCCAATGGGGCAAAATTTGCTTCGGTGAACCGCCCGCCCTTGGGGTTCAAATGCAGGGTCATCGCTGGCCGGAACACCGTCAGACCGCGCCCCAGCGTCAGCACCTGGCTTTCATGCAGCCACAGAAGCGCGCGGTCCAGAAGGCGGGTCATATCCTTGATCTCGGCCTTAAGGATCGCATCGCCGTTCAGTGCCGAAGTCATGTCGCCGAGGGTAGTTTCGACTTGCAGGTCTTTGCCCCGCGTGCCCTTCGGCACTTTGGCTGCCAGATGGGTCAGCAAGACCTGCGCACCCTGCCGGCGCAGGCCAGCCGTCCGCTCCACCACGTACCACGAGCGTTCCAGCCGGACGTAAAGCGTGTTCCGGCTGGCCTTGCGCAGCGTCAGGTTCCCGCGTCCGCCGTCGCGGTCGCGGCCGTCCTGCGCCAGCCCCCGCAGGATCATCTCCACCAGATCGGGGCGAACCACCGCGTGGCCGCGGTCCCGCAACAACTGACACGTCTCGGAAAGGTTCAGAGGCTGTGCTGTTGCCCCATCGGCGTCGGGAACGGCCTCGCGCATCAGGGCAAGCAGATCGCCTTCCAGCCGCGCCGCCATCTCCAGACGGCGGGACGAGGCATCCTCTACCGCGATATGAACAAAGATCGTTACAGCCGTATCATTGCTGGCGATGCCAAGCGTTTCCAGATCGGCCAGTGCCCTGTGCAGTTCTCGGCCCGACAGACCGCAGGCACCGGTCAGATCATCGGTCGAGACACCTTCATCCGGGGCCGCGTTCATCACATGGCGCACCAGGTCCAGAAGCTGCGCCCGCCGCCTTCCCGTGATCTGCGCGCGGTCGAGGATCGCCGCTGCCTCCTCGACCGTGCGGATGCGCAGGGATGAGGGGAAAACCTGCACCCGGTTTTCTTCGCGCGTCAGAAGCTTCGCCTCTTCCAACCAAGCGACAGCGGTCTTGACCCGGGTGTCATCGGTCGCCTTGTCGCGCTCGAACTCTTGATCCTTTTCCTCGCGCACGATCTCGCCCGGGGTCGCCACCACCGCGTCGGTCTTCGTGCGGGTCTCAAGCCTGCGCAGCGCCTTCAGGACCGCGCCGATTTCGTGCCGGGCCAGGCGAGAGCGGGCGGACAGGCTGAATTGCCGCTCCACATCCTCGACCGCGAATAACAACACGCAATTGGCAGGCGCTTGATCACGACCCGCGCGGCCCGCCTCTTGCAGGTAGTTTTCCAGAGATCCAGGGATGTCGCCATGCACCACCAGCCGGATATCCGGTTTGTCGATGCCCATGCCGAACGCATTGGTCGCCGCGATCACCCGCAAAGTGCCGGTGCGAAACGCCTCTTGCACCTCGCGCTTGCGTTCAGAGGTCAGGCCGGCGTGGAAGAAATCTGCGGCCAATCCCTGGCCTTTCAGGAACTCGGCCACCTTTTCGGTCGAACTGCGGGTCGCGCAGTAGATGACGGCGCCTGACACGCCTTCGCTTGGCAGGTTCGCCTCGATCGCGGTGAGGATATCGGCCAGTTTGGTGGCCTTCTGCGTTGGCAGCACTGCGAAGGACAGGTTGGTCCGCACCGCGCCGCCGTCCAGCAGCATCAGGTCCACCGCAAGGCGGCTTTGGAAATGGTCGCGGATGTCGCGCACCACTTCCGGCTTGGCGGTTGCTGTCAGGCACAGCACAGGGGGCACGGTGTCGCCAGAAAACTCTTTGATGAAGCGGCTGACATAGCGGTAATCGGGGCGAAAATCGTGACCCCATTTGGACACGCAATGCGCCTCGTCCAGCACCCAAAGCCCGACCTCGCGCTGTTGCAGGACCGTGCGGATCGACACCGAGCGCAACTGTTCGGGCGAGATCAACAAGATCGCCGCATCGCCCATCCGCACCTTTTCCAAGGCGTCGTGGCGTTCGGGCAAGGACAGCATGCCGTTCACCGTGACAGCCGAGGATATCCCCGCCCGCTGCAACCCCTGCACCTGATCGGCCATCAGCGCCACGAGCGGAGAGATCACCACCGTCAGCGCGCCCGTCTTGTCAAACCGCGACAGCGCGGGGATCTGGTAACACACGGATTTCCCCGTGCCGGTGGGCAGGATGCCCAGCACGCTATTGCCCGCCATCGCCTCGGCCACGATGCGCTCTTGCAAGGGGCGGCCCATCTCGTCCACCGGCTCGGAGCGAAAAGCGGGAAAGCCGAACCAGCGTTCCAGCGCCTTCTTGGGGTCGTTGTTCTCGGCGCACCAAGCGCAGGTCGGATCGCCGCAATTGGTATCGCGCAGGTGGCGGATGATCAGTGAGGCCTCTCGAAACTGCATCCGCACCCAGGGCGGCATGACGGAATCGTCTCCCGCGACGGAAATCCATGACAGCGCATAAGCCATGGGCCAGCCGATCCTTGGGTCTGACAGGCGGCCAAGGGTCTGGCCCAGCCGATACTGGCACGCCCGTCCGTTGAGGAGACGGCGGATCGCGGCATGGGCCTCGATTGCATCCGGAGTCGGAGCACCGCGCAAAAGACCGAACAGCACATCGAAGCCCCCGGCCGCTTCGCCGCGTGTCGTCAGGTGGTGGTAGGCTGTCAAGGCGTCGGGCACCTGCTGCCCGACCTTTGCAAAGGCGCTGATCTGATCGATCAGCACCTGCAACACCAGCCGCGCATCAAGTTCCGGGTCGTTCACATGACCCGCTTGCAGGCGTCCGTCCTGATAGTGCTTCACCAGATGGTGGTAGGGGTTGCGCGGAAAGGCCAAGGGGTTCAGCCACAGCGTATCCACCGGTGCATGACCTAAAGCCGCCAGTCGCGCCCGGTTTGCCACCAGATGCGGCAGGTCGTGACGCAGGATGTTGTGGCCGATCAGGTGCGTCGCGCCCTCACAGAACACCTCCAGCCGGTCGAGCGCAGGATCAAGCGCGCCGCCCCGATGCCGCAGCACCTCGTCCCCTTTGACCGCGGCGAAGGCAAACAGCCGCGCCGTCTTCGGATCGACTTCCAGATCAATCGAAACGCAAGCCGACAGGAACTGGGCGGTGTCGAGCGTCAAGCGTTTGGCATCCGGGTTCCAGTCGGCAACGGCAAATCGCGCAACTCATTGATAACCAGACGTGGGTGCGATGCAAAGCGGCGAGTGGCTGGGCGAAACAAGAGCCAAAAGTCTTCGGCAAAATTGAAGCGGTTCATTGGCCCACGCATTGAAACCGGCAGACGGCTTTGACGCTTCAAAAACCGCGCCCGACCTCGGCTGCTGACCCAAAGGGGCTCAGCTTTGCCCGCCAAATGACACTCTCGCTGCATCAATAACGCCCCTGAGTGTTGAACTTTTGATAGATGCCGCAGACGTTGGCGTCGATCATCTGTTGGCCGAGATCGCGTCCTCTGGCGCTGCAATAGCCGACGACCCGGTCGTAAGTCGTGGTTCCATCGAGGACGCAAGTCACCGCCACGCTTTTTGTAAGCCGCGTCAACAGGGCCGTGGCGGCAGCGCCGCCGAACTTGCCCTTCTCAGGGCAGTCTAGCGCGGCAAGACGCACGGGCTGGCCTGCGACAACGATCGTGTCGCCATCGCGGACATGCGTCACCGGGCCGGCCAGTATATCTCCTGCGTTCACGCTGATTGCCGACAAGATCATTGTCGCTGCGAATAGTCCGATCAGTTGCTTCATCGCACACCTAGCCGTTGGCCTGAGGGGCCGTCACGACGTGCCAAGTGTTCAGGTCTTCCGGCGTCAACCAGTAGATTTCGTTCGGCGTTGTGGCCGCACCTGCAATGTAGAATTGTTCGGACACACCCGCGGCTGCGAACAGGCTGAGCAATGTGGCGGACGTGTATTGCGCGTCTTCTTCAGAGGACACGCCTGCTTCTGTGTGCCATTGGTGGACCCCGATCCTTCCGCCGTGGACAGAACGTTCAGAACCGCCGAGGAAAAGGAAGGTGCAAGCGCTTGCACAGTCCCCAGTTGCCACGGTGGTGGCACCGGCTTTTTGGATCGCTTCATAGGCCCGAATGCCTTCGCTAACGCTGCCG
>JANLQT010000785.1:0-6723 GCA_031368035.1 Rhodobacterales bacterium
CTGCCGCCCCGGATGCGCGACCCCGGCAGCAATCGCGGCGGGCAGGCCATATCCCATGGCGCCCGACTGCGGCGCCAGCAGGCGCTGACCGGGCCCGAACTTGAAATACTTGTTCGACCAAACCGCGAAATTCCCCGCGCCGTTGGTCAGGATCGCATCCTCGTCCAGCCCCGCCCGCAACTGCCCCATGATCGCCGCCATATCCACCGGCGGCGGCTGGGCGGGCAGATCGAAACTCGCCTCATACTGGGCCCGCGCCCCCTGCCGCCAATCGGCCCAGGTGCCCTGCACCGGCCTCAGGGCTGCGGCGAACGCGTTCGCCCCGGCGGTGATGCCAAGCGTAGGCTGATAGATCTTGCCCAACTCCCCCGCCGAGCCATGCACATGGATCAGCTTTTGTTTCGGCACCGGCACGTCCAGCAGCTCATAGCCGTCCGTCGTCATCTCTCCAAAGCGGACATTCACCGCCAGGATCACATCGGCCTGTTGCATCAGCCGCCTGACATGCGGCAGCATCCCCACCCCGGCCTCACCGGCATAAACTGGCGAGTGGTTGTCGAACCGGTCCTGAAACCGGAACGCTGCCAGCACCGGGATGCCCGAATCCTCGGCAAAGCGCTGAAGCGCCGCCTTGCCGTCGCCCGTCCAGGTACAGCCGCCGATCAGCAGCAGCGGGCGGGCGGCGGCGGACAGAAGGTCCAGCGCCTCCTCGACCGCGACGCCGTCCGGGGCGGGGTCAGTGATGCGCGCGGGGCCGGCCAGCGAAGCAACCTCGGTCAAGGCGGACAGCATATCCTCCGGCAGCGCCACCACCACCGGACCGGGGCGGCCCGACAGCGCCGTCGTCCAGGCCCGGGCGATCAGTTCGGGGATGCGCTCCACCCGGTCAATCTCGACCACCCATTTCGCCATGGTGCCAAACACCGCGCGGTAATCGAGTTCCTGAAACGCCTCGCGCCCCCGCATGGAGGTCGCCACCTGTCCCACCAGCAGGATCATCGGCGCACTGTCCTGCATCGCGGTATGCACCCCGATTGCGGCATTGGTCGCCCCCGGCCCGCGGGTCACCATGCAGATGCCGGGAGAGCCGGTCAGCTTGCCCCAGGCGGCGGCCATGAAGGCCGCGCCGCCTTCCTGCCGGCACAGCACGAAATCGAACGCCCCTTGGGTGTCGTGCATCGCATCCAGCACCGGCAGATAGCTTTCGCCCGGCACGCCGAAGGCTTTCGTGGCCCCCAAAGCCACCAGACACTCCACCAGAAGCTTTCCGCCGTGACCCATGCCACCCTCCATTTCGCGGCCATCCTTGCCATTGCTGTGGCAAGCGCAAGGGGGCGATGGAGTCGGGGTATTCCCCGACCTACGTAGGGCGGGCGATAGCCCGACTCGGTGCAACCTACTGCGCCGCCAACTCGCGCAAGCCGGTGCCAAGGATGCGGTCGGTCACCCCCTGCAGCGCCAGCGCCGCCGCGCCATGCGCCCAAAGCAGGTCGCCCCAGGCATGAATCTCGATCGGCGGGCTGGGGCGGCCAGAGTTGATCACCAGATCCTGCATCTCGGCCAGAGTCTCGGCGGCGTAAAGATAGTCGTATTTCATCCGGTCACCCGAAAGGATGATCAGCGCGGGGTCGAAGATGTTCACCACATTGGCCAGCCCCAACGCCAGATAGCGCCCGGCGCGGCGGAAGATCGACCGCGCGGTGCCATTGCCAGCGCGGGCCTGCGCGAACAGGCTTTCCAGCAGCACCGGGACGGAGGGGATGTTGCGGTGGTTCAGGTTCAGCGCCGTCACCGCCTCACGCGCAAGGGCATAGTCGGCGACGTAAGCTTCCAGACAGCCGCGCTGGCCGCAGCGGCACCAGGCGCCGTCCAGTTGCACCTTGGTGTGGCCAAGTTCCAGCCCCAGCCGCTGCGCGCCGCGATACAGGCGATGGTTCATCACAAAACCCATGCCGACGCCGTGCTCGATGGTCACCACGGCAAAATCGGCCAGACTGCGTCCCGCGCCGAACCACAACTCGGCCAGCGCCACCAAATTGGCGTCATTGTCGATCGAGGTCGGCAGGCCGATCCGGCTTTCCACCGCCGCCGCCAGAGGCACCGACCGCGCCGCCAGGGTCGAGGACCAATGCACAATGCCAGTCGCGTGATCGACAAACCCCGGCACCCCGATGCCCATCGCGGACAGATCGCGCCGCGTCATGCCCGCCTTGGCACAGACATTGTCAAGCAGAAGTTCCACCGCATCCAGAAGCTCTTCCACGGTGGACGGGCCGGGATCGCGGGCCACGGCATCCCCGGCCAGCATCGCGCCGGAAAAGTCCACGATCACGGCGGTATGCTCGCGGTCGGACAATTTCATGCCGACCACGCAATGCGCTTCCCCCCGGACCCGCAGCGACACGGCGGGACGTCCCCGGCCGGTTTCCCCGACACGGGCTGCGGCCACTTCCTCGATCAGCCCCATCTCGATCAGTTCTGACGTCGAGGTGGTGACGGACGCCGGGCTGACCCCCAGATCCTTGGCCAGTTGCACGCGCGGCACATGGCCCGACGCGCGGACGCGTTCAAACACCTGCTGGCGCAGCGGGCGCAACGATTCGGACGACGGCGCGATCAGCGGACCGCAGCCCTGCTGCCCGCCGCCCTCGCCCATCACGGTCGCCACCTCAAGTTCGTGCGCGATCATTACTTCAAGCCCCGAAGCAAACGCAAAGACTTATCCACCTGCATCACCCCAACCTCGCCCATTTTTGCTGCAACGCGGCACGAAAATGCCGGGACGCAGCGAAACCTTTGAACTAGACAAGGATGGCCTGGCATTTTTATTTTGACAACTGAATTTAAGCCGGGCAAAATCCCGGTGTCCCGACGAATCTAGAGATCGGGATGGCCTGGCATGGCCACATCCATGGGAGGATTTCATGCGCAAGATTGTTCTCGTCGCCCTGCTGGCGGCGACCAGCTTGTCCACGGCGGCTTTCGCCGAAGGCAAGAAGATTGGTGTGTCCTGGGCTTCGTTCCAGGAAGAGCGCTGGAAAATCGACGAAGCCGCGATGAAGGCTGCCATCGAAGCCGCAGGCGACACCTATATTTCGGCGGACGCGCAGTCGTCGTCGGAAAAGCAGCTGAACGACGTGGACGCGCTGATTTCGCAAGGCGCGAACGTCCTGATCATCAACGCCTGGGACAAGGACGCCATCGGGCCGGCCATCGACAAGGCCGCCAACGAAGGCATCCCGGTGATCGGCTATGACCGCCTGATCGAAGACAACCGCACCTTCTATCTGACCTTCGACAACATCGGCGTCGGCAAGATCATCGCGCAGGAAGTGATGAAGGCCAAGCCAGATGGCAACTATGCCATCATCAAGGGCGACCCGGGTGATCCGAACGCCAATTTCCTGCGTGAAGGCATGGAATCGGTGATCGGCGAGGCGGTGAAGGCCGGCACGATCAAGATCGTCGGTGAAGTCTATACCGACGGCTGGAAGCCCGACAACGCCCAGAAGAACATGGAACAGATCCTGACCGCGAACAACAACGCGGTGGATGCGGTTCTGGCCGAGAATGACGGCATGGCCGGCGGTGCTTCCGCAGCCCTGCAAGCGCAGGGTCTGAACATTCCGCTGGGCGGTCAGGACGGTGACCTTGCCGCGATCAACCGCGTGGCGCGTGGCACTCAGACTGTTTCGGTCTGGAAAGACAGCCGCGCTCTGGGCGATGCTGCGGGCAAGATCGCCTCGGCTTTGGCCGCCGGCACCGCGATGAATGCCATCGAGGGCGCTGTGAAGTTCTCGGGCGGCGCGAAAGGTGTCGAGATGGACGCGATCCTGCTGATCCCGACCGCACTGACCAAGGACACGCTGAACCTGGCGATTGACGGTGGTCACATCACCAAGGAACAGGCCTGCGAAGGCGCCATGGCCGGCGTCGCCGCCTGCCAGTAAGCCAAACGTCCGGCGCCGGGCCCACGGGCCCAGCACCGGCTTTCACGGCAACGAGGCCGGGCTTTGAAAAGTCCGGCCTCCGCGCACGACCAGGCCCTCCGCCTGCGCTGACGCGCCCCGGATCGGTGCCGCCCTTGTGAATTTGGACGAGGTCATGACCACATCCCCCAATCCCCGCGATCCCAATGCCGGCCCGGTGGCCCGCTTTCTGGCCGCCACCGAGATCGACACCCGCCTTCTGGGCATGGTGGGCGCGCTGGCGCTGATCTGGGTCGGCTTTCACGTCTATGGCGCCCTTGTGAACGGGAACGGCGCGTTTCTGACACCGCGCAACCTGTGGAACCTGTCGGTGCAGATGTGCTCGATCGGCGTGATGGCCACGGGCATGGTGATGGTGATCGTCACCCGCAACATCGATCTGTCAGTCGGCTCGATGCTGGGGTTCATCGGCATGGTGATGGGCCTGTTGCAGGTCGAATGGCTGCCGACCTTGATCGGGCTGGGCCATCCGATGATCTGGATCATCACGGTGCCCGTGGGCCTGTGCCTTGGCCTGGTTTTGGGCGCGTTCAACGGCTTTTTGATCGCCTATGCCGGCATCCCCTCGTTCATCGTGACGCTGGGCGGGCTGATGGCCTGGCGCGGCTTTGCCTTCCTGACCGCCTCGGGGCGGACGATCTCGCCGGTGGATGCGACCTTTGCACTGCTGGGCGGCGGGCCGTTCGGCACCGTGGGGTCCACCGGAAGCTGGATTTTGGGCATCCTTGGCTGCGCCGCCTTTATCCTGATGCTGTATCTGGGCCGGGCCAACCGGCGCAAACATGACTTCGCGCTGCGCCCGATGTGGGCCGAGGTGGTGCTGGCCGCCATGGCCTGCGGCGCAATCATCGGCGCGGTTCTGGTGGTGGACAGCTATCACTGGCCCATCGGCATCGTGCAGAAATATGCCGCCGCCAACAACATCACCATCCCGCCCGAGGGGCTGCAGATCCCTTACGGCTTTGCCTATCCGGTGCTGATCCTGACCGCCGTCGCCATCCTGATGACCATCCTGATGACCCGCACCCGCTTTGGCCGCTATGTCTTTGCCATCGGCGGCAACCCGGAAGCGGCGGCGCTGTCGGGCATCCCGGTGCGCTGGGTGACGCTGAAGATCTTCGCGCTGATGGGGATGCTGTCGGGCCTGTCGGCGGTGATCTCTTCCGCCCGGCTAGGCTCGGCCACCAACGCGCTTGGCCAGACGGACGAGCTTTACGTCATCGCCGCCGCGGTGATCGGGGGCACCTCGCTGGCCGGGGGCGTGGGCACGATCTATGGCGCGATCCTGGGCGCGCTGGTGATGGAATCTTTGCGCACCGGCATGGTGCTGATCGGCTTTGACACCGCCGTGCAGAACATCGTCGTGGGCGGCGTGCTGGTACTGGCCGTCTATGTTGACAACCTTTATCGCCGCCGCATGAAGTGAGGGAGCAAGCCATGAGCCATTCCGGAACGCCCCTGGTGGAATTGCGCGACATTTCCATCGCCTTCGGCGGCATCAAGGCCGTCGATCACGTCACCGTCGATGTCTATCCCGGCGAGGTCATGGGCCTTCTGGGCCACAACGGCGCTGGAAAATCGACGCTGATCAAATGCCTGTCCGGTGCCTACAAGGCCGACGCGGGGCAGATTTTCATCAACGGCCAGCCCGTCGTGATCAACTCGCCGCGTGACGCCCGTGCCCAGAACATCGAGACGATCTATCAGACGCTGGCCTTGGCCGACAACCTGAACGCCTCGGCCAACCTGTTCCTCGGGCGCGAACTTGTCGGCCCGCGCGGCTTTCTGGACGAAAGCACGATGGAGGCGGAAACCCGCAAGATCATGGGCCGGCTGAACCCGAACTTCCGCAAGTTCAACGTGCCGGTGTCCGCCCTGTCCGGCGGCCAGCGCCAGTCGGTCGCCATCGCCCGCGCGGTGTATTTCAACGCCAAGATCCTTATCATGGACGAACCCACCGCCGCGCTTGGCCCGCATGAAACCCAGATGGTGGCCGAGCTTATTCAAGAGCTGAAGCGTCAGGGTCTGGGCATCTTCCTGATCGACCACGACATCCATTCGGTGATGAAGCTGTGCGACCGCGCCTCGGTGATGAAGAACGGCCAGCTCGTCGGCACCGTGACGGTGGCCGATGTCACCGACGACGACCTTTTGGGCATGATCATTCTGGGCAAGACCCCCGCCAAGGCTGCCTGAGCCCCCATTTTCCTTCGAGGACCAAAATGACCGACTATTTCAGGGGCATTGCCCCGATCAAATACGAAGGCCCGGACAGCACGAACGATTTCGCCTTCCACCACTACAACCCCGACGAAGTTCTGCTGGGCAAGCGGATGGAGGACCACCTGCGCTTCGCCGTCGCCTATTGGCATTCGTTTGCCTATCAAGGCGGCGATCCGTTCGGCGGGCAGACCTTTGAACGCCCGTGGTTCGGCGATACGATGGCGCTGGCGAAGATGAAGGCCGATGTGGCGTTCGAGATGTTCGATATCCTCGGCGCGCCGTTCTATTGCTTCCACGACGCCGACGTGCGCCCGGAAGGCGCGACCTTTGCCGAGTCCAAAAGAAACCTCGACGAGATCGTGGATTACTTCGCGGAAAAGCAATCGACCCACAAAACCAAACTGCTGTGGGGCACCGCCAACATGTTCAGCAACCGCCGCTGGATGGCGGGGGCTGCCACCAACCCCGATCCGGACGTCTATGCCTATGCCGCCGCCAATGTGAAGGCGAA
>JANLQT010000025.1:0-3835 GCA_031368035.1 Rhodobacterales bacterium
CCCCCCCGCCCCCCCCCGCCCGGCGTCAACAAGGTGATGGAAGATGCGTTTTCTGCTTCGGAGACTGGCCTTCTACATCGCGGCCTTCATGGTCGCGGTCACTCTGAACTTCTTCATCCCCCGCCTGATGCCGGGCGATCCTGCGACGATGCTGTTCATGTCGCTGCAAGGCCGCATGAAACAGGACCAACTCGCCGCGCTGAAACGGTCGTTCGGCTTTGACGGCTCGCTCTGGGACCAGTTCATCGCTTACCTTGGCAAGCTGATCCGGCTGGACTTCGGCATCTCGACCATCAACTTCCCCGAACCCACGTCCTCGCTGCTGTTCTACGCGGCAGGCTGGACGCTTTTTCTGGTCGGTCTCGCCACGGTGATTTCCTTTGCCATTGGCATCGCCATGGGCATCTTTGCCGCCTGGAACCGGGGCGGGGTGTTTGATTCCATCTTCACCCCGGTCAACGTGATGCTGAACGCCTTCACCCCCGCCATCGTGGCGCTGGTGCTGTTCTATGTGTTCTGCATCCACTGGCAAGTCTTCCCCTTGGGCCGTGCGCATGGGCTGGACGATGTGCCGGAATGGTCGTTCTCGTTCCTCATCACCATCCTGTTCTATGCCACGCTGCCCGTCGCCTCGATCGTCATCGTGAATTTCGGATCGTGGCATCTTGGGATGCGCAACACGATGATCAACCTCTTGAACGAGGATTTCGTGGTGCTGGCCAAGGCCAAGGGCCTGACCGACCGCCAGGTCCGCAATCGCTATGTCGCGCGCAACGCCATCCTGCCGCAGATCACCTCGCTGGCGATGTCCTTCGGCTTCGTTCTCGGCGGCGCGTTGATCACCGAGGTGGTGTTCAACTATCCCGGCCTCGGCAAGTTCACCCTGACCGCGATCCAAAGCCGTGACTATTCCTTCATCCAGGCGCAACTGCTGCTGCTGACCTTCAGCGTGCTGGTGGCCAACCTGATTTCCGACGTGCTTAATGTCCTCTTCGACCCCCGTCTGCGGTAATCCCATGCACAGCGCCCCCAACCCCGCGCCCTCGCTGGCCGACCTGATGGCCGAGCTGAAAATCCGCAGCAAGCCCGGCTGGGCGGCGCGGCTGCCCCCGGGCATTGCCGGCATCCTGACCAACAAGAAGGGCATGGCCGGCACGGTGATCCTGACGCTGATCTTGCTGGCCGGCATCTTCGCGCCGTGGCTGGCCACACACGATCCGTTCCACCGTGCGGGCCTGCCCAACACGCCGCCAAGCTGGGAGCATCTGCTGGGCACCACGCGGCTTGGCAAGGACGTTTTCAGCCAGATGCTGTATGGCGCGCGCACCAGCCTGACGGTCGGCTTTGTCGCAGGCATCGTCGCCACCTTCATCGGTGTCGTGGTCGGCATCTCCTCGGGCTACTTCGGCGGCAAAATCGACGAGGTGCTGACCTTCTTCGTCAACGTCGTCCTCGTGCTGCCCGCCCTGCCGCTTATCATCGTCTTCGCCGCCTTCGTGGACAAGGCCAGCCCCTTCGTCATCGCCATCGTCCTGGCCGTCACCGGCTGGGGGTGGAGCGCGCGGGTGATCCGCACCCAGACCCTCGCCCTGCGCAACCGCGATTTCGTGCTGGCGTCAGAACTGCTGGGTGAACGCAAATGGCGCATCATCCTGATGGAAATCTTCCCCAACATGTTCTCGTTCATCGTCGGCGGGCTGGTCCTGACGGTGATCTACGCCCTGATCGCCGAGGCGGGGCTGGAGTTCATCGGCCTTGGCAACCCGTCCTCCGTCACCTGGGGCACGATGCTGTTCTGGGCACAAAAGAACGCGGCGCTCGTGACCGGCGCATGGTGGGAGGTTTGGCCCCCCTGCATCGCCATCATGGTCACGGCGGCGGCCTTGGTGCTGATCAACTTCTCGGTCGATGAACTGACCAGCCCGCAGCTTCGCGCGGCCCGCAACGCCGGACGCATCCGCAAATATCTTCGTGCCAGAAAGCGCTCGCCCGATGTCTTCTGATCCCCTGATCCCCCCTTCGCTCATCGAAGTGCGCAACCTGACCGTCGATTACATCGGCGAGCATTCCATCGCCCGCGCCGTGAACGGCATCGACTTCGAAATTGCCGAGGGCGAGGCGTTCGGGCTGGCCGGCGAAAGCGGCTGCGGCAAAAGCACCGTCGCCTTTGCGCTGGCGCGTCTGACGCGCCTTCCGGGCCTCGTCTCGGGCGGCAGCATCCGATTCAAGGGCGAGGAGGTGCTGGATTTCGGCCCCGAGCGCCTGCGCAAATACCGCTGGAACGAAGTCAGCTTTGTCTTTCAAAGCGCGATGAACGCCCTGAACCCGGTGATGCGGGTCAGCGAGCAGATCATCGACACCATCCGCGCCCACAAGCCAAAGGCCACCAAAGACGAAGTCCGCGCCCGCGCCACCGAGATGTTCGACCTCGTCGGCATCCCCGCGCGGCGGCTGGACGATTACCCGCACCAGTTCTCCGGCGGGATGCGTCAGCGCATCGGCATCGCCATCGCCATGTGCCTGAACCCCAAGCTGATCATCATGGACGAACCCACAACCGCGCTGGACGTGGTGGTGCAGCGCGACATCATCGAGCAGATTTGCGGGCTGAAGAACACGCTTGGCTTTTCGGTCCTGTTCATCACCCATGACTTGGGCCTGATGATCGAATTCTGCGACCGCATCGGGATCA
The DNA here is from genome assembly GCA_031368035.1 of Rhodobacterales bacterium. Taxonomy (GTDB): domain Bacteria; phylum Pseudomonadota; class Alphaproteobacteria; order Rhodobacterales; family Rhodobacteraceae; genus Stagnihabitans. The sequence continues at coordinate 2,693 of JANLQT010000025.1, forward strand.
TGTATGCGGGCGAGTTGGTCGAGGTCGCGCCCGCCGACCAAATCCTGACCGCCCCGCGCCACCCCTACACCCGCGCCCTCGGCCAGTCCTTCCCGCCGCTGACCGGCCCCCAGCAACGGCTCGAAGGCATCGCCGGCTCTCCCCCGCCGCTGAATGCCCTGCCGCAAGGCTGCCGGTTCAGCCCGCGCTGCCCCAAGGCAATGGAGGTTTGCGGGACCGTGGTGCCGACCCTGACCCAATACCCGGACACGAAAGGTCAGGTCGCATGTCACCTGCCGCAATGACCGCGCCAGTTCTGGCCATGACCGGCGTCAACATGGACTTCCCGCTGGGGGGGAGCTTCCTGAACCGCACGGTGCTGCGCGCGGTCTCGGACGTCTCGCTGTCGCTTCACGCGGGGCGGGCGTTGGCGCTCGTGGGCGAATCCGGCTCGGGCAAATCCACCATCGCGCGGATTCTGGCGCGGCTCTATCGCCAGACGGCAGGGTCGATCACACGCGCCGGGCAGGATGTCTCCGCCCTGAACCAAACCGAAATCGCCGCCTATCGCCGCGAAGTGCAGATGATCTTCCAAGACCCGTTCGCCTCGCTGAACCCCACGCGCACCGTGGGCTACCACCTCGAACGCGCCATCCGCCTGCACCGCCCCGCCCTGTCCAAACCCGAGGTACGCGACGCCATCGACGCCCTGCTGACCCGAGTCGGCCTGCTTCCCGCCCGCAGTTTCGCCGAGCGCCGCCCGCATGAAATCTCGGGCGGCCAGCGTCAGCGCGTGTCCATCGCCCGCGCTTTGTCGGTGGAACCCTCGGTCATCCTTGCCGACGAGCCGACCTCGATGCTGGACGTCTCGGTCCGGCTGGGTATCCTGAACCTTCTGGCGGACGAAAAGGAAACCCGCAAACTCGCTGCGCTTTACATCACTCACGACATCGCCACGGCCCGCTACTTCGCCGAGGAAACCGCGGTGCTTTACGCTGGGTGCCTCGTCGAACAAGGCCCCAGCCAGACCATCACCGAGACGCCGCAGCACCCCTACACGCGCCTGCTGATCGACTCTGTCCCCAACCCGGCGCACAAGATCACCGGCACCGCGCAGCGCCGGTCGGGTGATGTGCCCCTGCGCGGACCTGCCAGCACCGGCTG
>JANLQT010000108.1:0-8166 GCA_031368035.1 Rhodobacterales bacterium
GAGCCGGGGCGGGCGATGGCGGTGGCGGCTTTGGCGGTGACCCGGCGGGCGCTGAAAGTCGATGTGCTTTAGGAGGCCGCGATGCAGATGTTCATAGGCGGGGCTTGGGTCGGCGGCGGGGCGGTGATGCCGGTGACGGACCCCACGACGGGTGCGGTGTTTGATACCGTGCCTTTGGGCGGGGTTGCCGAGGCGGATATGGCGATCCGGGCGGCTTTCGCGGCATTCGGGGCGTGGAAGGCCGTGCCGATGGCCGAAAGGGTGCGGATTCAGAAGGCTTGTGCGGCGGCGATGCGGGCCTCGGCGGCGGAGGTTGGGGCGCTGTTGTCGCGGGAGTTGGGGCGGCCTTTGGCGGGATGCTTGCACGAGATTTCGCGCTCGGCGGAATTGCTGGAGATTTACGCCGAGGAAGGGTTGCGATTGCAGGCGGTGATGGCCTTAGCCTCGGCGCCCGGGGAAAAGACCATCGTCACGCGGGACCCGGTGGGGGTGGTGGTGGCGATCACGCCGTTCAACTATCCGATCAATTTGCTGATGTTCAAGCTGGGGGCGGCGCTGGTGGCGGGCTGCACGGTGGTGGCCAAACCGTCGGAGGAGACGCCGCTGTCCACGCTGAAACTTGCGGAAGTGTTCTTTGACGCGGGACTTCCGGCGGGGGTGTTCAACGTGGTGACGGGGGGGCGAGAGTTGGGTGAGGCGCTGGTGGCGCATCCCCTGCCCCGCAAGATTGCCTTCACCGGATCAGTCCCGGCGGGCAAGGCGATTGCGGCAGCGGCGGCGGGCACGATGAAGCGGCTGACGCTGGAACTGGGGGGGCATTCGGCAGCGATTGTTTGTGCGGATGCGGACCTTGAGAAGGCTGCGGCGGCGATCTGCCGACATGGGTTCGCAAACTCGGGGCAGTTTTGCTATCGGGTGAACCGGGTTTACGTCGATGCGCTGGTTTATGAGGAATTTCTGGCGCGTCTGGCGGCGAAGGTCGCGGCGTTGACCATGGCTCCGGCAGGGAGCGCGGGCGATCTGGGGCCGCTGGTGAACGAGAAGATTTACGCGAACGCGGCCCGGCAGATTGCCGATGCGCGGGGCAAGGGGGCGCGGGTCATGACCGGGGGGGATCGGTTGACCGGAGCGGGGTTTGACGGCGGGTATTATCTGCCGCCGACGGTGCTGGCGGATGCCTCGCGCGAGATGCTGGTGATGCAGGAAGAGACGTTCGGGCCGGTGTTGGGGGTGGCCCCTGTCAGCGGAGCGGCAGAAGCTTTGGCGCTGGCCAATGACAGCAGGATGGGGCTGGCGGGGTTCGTGTTTACCCGCGATCTGGCCCGGGGGATGACCTTGTGCGAGGGGTTCGAGGTGGGGTCGGTCTGGCTGAACGATATCCAGCGGTCCTCGCATTACGTGCCGTTCGGGGGGATGAAGGAAAGCGGTTTGGGGCGTGAGAAGGGGCGGTATGGGGTCGAGGCCTATCTGGAATACAAGACGATGTATCTGTCCTATGAGGTGCCGGTTTGAGTGAATTGCTGAGCCCTCGTGATCTGCCGTTGTGGCGGGACGCCCAGCCTTTTCTGGACGTCCGCAACAACGATGAACACACGCTGGTCGCTTATGGCGTGGCGAAGATGCTGTTGAAGGAACTGCCGGAAGCGCGGGAAAGCACCGTGCTGCCCGCGATCCTGCTGCATGACGTGGGCTGGAAGAAGGTGCCGCAGGAATTGCTGCTGGATGCCATCGGCAAGAACCCCAAGCGGCCCGATCTGGTGCGCGACCATGAGCTTTACGGGGTTGAAATCGCCAAGGGTATTCTGGAACGCCACCGGCCCGAGGGCGTAGATGTCGAGGCGGTGCTGGCGATCATCGACGGCCATGACACCACACGTCACGCCAAAAGCCTGGAGGATGCGGTGGTCAAGGATGCCGACAAGGGCTGGCGCACCACGCAGCATGGGATGGGAATCATCCGGGGTTGGTACGGGTGGAGCGTGGCCGAGTACATCGACATGGTCTCGGTCGTGTCGAACCCTCGGCTGCTGACCGCGCCGGGCCGCGCGATGGCCGAGGGTTTCACCGCCGCTTTGCGCGCCGAACAGGCGCTTTCGCACTATCTGGAGCAGACATGACGGAGCTTGGGCTGGCGGGCAAACGCGTGATCGTCACCGGGGCCGCCGGGGGGCTGGGCCGTGCCTTCGCGCTGGCCTTTGCCGAGGCGGGCTGCCGGGTGATCGCCGGGGATGTCGCGGACGTTTCGGAAACCGTGGCGATGCTGGGCGGGGCGGGGTTTGGCGCGGTGCTGGACGTGACCTCGGCTGACAGTTGCGAGGCGGTTGCAGCGCAGGCGCTGGCGCAGATGGGGGGCCTTGATGTGCTGGTCAACAACGCGGCCTTGTATGGCGGGTTGCAGCGGGCGAATTTCGAAGCGATCGACGAGGCAGTCTGGGACCGGGTGATGGCGGTCAACGTCAAGGGCGTCTGGCAGGCGAGCCGGTTTTGCGCGCCGCTGATGCGCGCGGCGGGGGGCGGGTCGATCATCAACATCGCCTCGGCGACGGTGTTTTCGGGCTCGGCGCAGTGGATGCATTATGTGGCCTCGAAAGGCGCGGTGATCGCGATGAGCCGGGTGATGGCGAAGGAGTTGGGGCGGGATGATATCCGCGTCAACGTGTTGGCGCCGGGCTTCACCATGACGGAAGCCAGCCTTGGGCTGATCGACAACGCCCGCAGCTATGGTGTGGACCGGGCGGCGATCAAGCGGCCGATCGAGACCGGGGATATCGTGGGCGGGGCGCTGTATCTGGCCTCTCCGCATTCGGCCTTCATGACCGGGCAGACCATGATCATCGACGGCGGCCGGCAATTCATCTGAGGATATGGGCATGGTGCAGGTGACCTTCATCGAGGCGGATGGCACGCGCCGGGTGATTTCGGCCAAGGTGGGTGAGCCGCTGATGATCGCGGCGCGGAATATCGGGGTGCGGGGGATCATCGCGGAATGCGGCGGATCGGCGATGTGCGCGACTTGCCATTGCTATGTCATTTCGGCGCCCGAGGGGGCGCTGGCGACGATACGGGCGGATGAGGTGGATACGATCGAGTTCAACGCCAACGCGCCGCAGGAGAACAGCCGGTTGACGTGTCAGATCACAGTGACCCCGGCGCTGGAGGGCGCGGTGTTTCAGGTGGCGACCGGGCGTTAGCGGGCGAGAACGCCGCCGTCGATGACGAGGGTGGTGCCGGTCACGAAATCGGAGGCGGAGGAGGCGAGGTAGAGCAGGCTGCCCTTGATTTCCGAGGCGTGGGCGATGCGGCCTTGGGGGGTATAGGCGGACATTTGCGCGGCAGCTTCGGCGGTTCGGGGCCGTGTCGCGGTACGGAAGAAGCCGGGACAAAGGGCGTTCACCTGGATGTTGTGGGGGGCGTATTGCAGCGCGAGTTCTCGCGTCAGGTTGACGATGGCGCCTTTGGAGGCGGCATAGGCCGGGCGCGGGAACAGGCCGGCGGGGGCGGCGAGGCCCCACATCGAGGCGACGGTGATGATCTTGCCTTGGCCTTGCGCGAGCATGTGGCGCAGGACGGCGCGGGTGGTCAGGAACGTGCCGTGAAGGTTGATGTCGATGACGCGTTGCCAGTCGTCATCGGTGGTGTCGTGCAGCAGCGCGGGGTTGGCGTCGGACACTCCGGCGTTGGCGACGAGGATATCTAGGCGGCCAAAGCGGGCGAGGACCTGGGCGACGGCGGCTTCGATCTGGGCCTTGTTGGTGACATCGGCTTGCAGGGTCAGGGTGTCGGGGCCGAGATCGGGGCATGGGTCGCGGTCGAGTTGCGCGACCTTGGCGCCGTTTTCGGCAAGGGCCTCGGCCATTTCGCGGCCAAGACCGGCGGCGGCGCCGGTGACCAGCGCGATTTTTCCGGCGACTGAGAAGATATCCGCGATCATGCCCGGGCCGGTCATTCTCGGGCCATGGCGAAAGCCGCGAACCAGTCCAGAGCGGCGGGGTTGCGGGTGGCATCCTTGGAGGCGACCTTGTCGAGGGGCTGACCCATCAGCAGTTTGCGCACTGGAACCTCCATCTTCTTGCCGGTCAGGGTGAGCGGGATTTCGGGGGTCTGGATGATGGCGTCGGGGACGTGGCGAGGGCTGCGTTCAGCGCGCAGGCGTTTGGTGATGGTGGATTTGAGGGCGTCGGTCAGGACCTCCCCCTTTGGCAGTTGCACGAAAAGGGGCATATAGAAGCCGCCTTTGCCATCCTCGATGCACAGGATCAGGCTGTCGGTGATTTCCGGAATGCCTTCTATCGTCCGGTAAATCTCGGCGCTGCCGATGCGGATGCCGTAGCGGTTCAGCGTGGCGTCGGAGCGGCCGAGGACATGGGCGCCGCCGTGGGCGTTGAACATGACGCGGTCGCCGTGGTGCCAGACGCCGGGGAAAGTGTCGAAATAGCTGGCCTTGTAGCGGGCGAAATCGGTCTCGCCCCAGAAGAACAGCGGCATGGAGGGCATGGGCTGGGTGATGGCGAGTTCGCCGACCTGGTCGATCACGGGTTGGCCGTCGTCGCTGAAGGCATAAGCGGCGGTGCCGAGGGCGGGGGCCTGGATTTCTCCGGCGCGGGTGGGCAACAGGGGGGAGCCGGCGAGGAGGCCAGAGCAAACCTCGGTGCCGCCGGATTGCGAGGAGGCCCAAAGGTCGGGTTTGACGTTGGCGTAGACCCACTCGAAGGTTTCGGGGGTGGAGGGGGAGCCGACCAGCATCACCGATTGCAGGGCCGTGAGGGGGAATTCGTCTTTGGGGACAATGCCTTGCTGGCGGACGATCTGGATGTAGGTGGGGCTGATGCCGATGACGGTGGCTTTGGTTTCGTCGGCGATACGCCAGAGCAGGCGGGCGTCGGGGAAGCTGGGGTGGCCGTCATACAGGACGGCGCGGCCGTTCATCAGCGGGCTCCACATCAGGGTGTTCCAGACCATCCAGCCGGTGGTGGAGTAGAAGAACAGTGCGCCGCCGGGTTGCAGTTCGAAGTGGAAGGCGGCGGATTTGTAGTGTTCCAGCACGATGCCGTGGTGGCCGTGGACGATAGGTTTGGGCAGGCCGGTGGTGCCGGAGGTGAACAGGACCCAGAGCGGGTGGTCGGAATGGACGCGGGTGTAATGGAACGCCTCGGCTTGGATGTCGGGGCCGGTCAGCATGTCCTCCCATGCGGTGGCGGGGTGGCCCGGGGTTTTGGCGCCGGGGAGGTAGTCGAGGAGGACGAGATGCTCGACTGAGGGCAGCGCGGCAAGGATGCGGGTCAGGTCGGCGGAGCGGTCGAAATCCTTGCCGCCGTAGCGGTAGCCGGTGACGGCGAAGACCAGTTTGGGGGCGATCTGGCCGAAGCGGTCGATGACGGTTTGCGCGCCGAATTCGGGCGCGGCGGAGGACCAGATCGCGCCGATGGCGGTGGTGGCCAGCATGGCGATGACGGTTTCGGGCAGGTTGGGCATGTAGGCGACGATGCGGTCGCCTTCGCCAAGGCCCATTTCGCGCAGCTTGGTGGCGAGTTTGCGGACCGCGCCGCCGATGTCGGCCCAGGAAGCGGTCTGCATCGGGCGGAGTTCGGAGGAATGGTGCAGCATCACGCGCGCCGGATCGCCGGTGTGTTCGTGGCGCAGGACGTGCTCGGCGTAGTTCATTCGCGTGCCGGTGAACCAGCGGGTGTGGGGCATCGGGTCGGAGGTGAGGATGGCGGTGGGGCTGCCTTCGAGGATCAGGTCGAAATAGGCGGCGATGGCGGACCAGAAGCCAGACAGGTCGGTGACGGACCATTGCCAGAGGTCTTGGTAGCCTTGGAAATACTGGCCCCGGCTTGCCAGAAACGCCAGGAATTTCGTGAGGTTGAGGCTGTCCCGGCGATCTTGCGATGCCTCCCACAGGATGGTGCCTTCGGGGGTCATGCTACCACCAGCCTTGCGAGAGGAGGAGCGTCAGGCCCGGCAGGGTGACATGAGCGCGCAGGGCCTCGGGCGCGGCGGCGAAGCCTGCGGCGTCGGCGGTGCCGGTGGTGACGCCGACGGCAAAGGCGCCGGCCTTGCGGGCCATGGCAATCTCAAGCTTGGGGTCGTCGCCGATCACCACCATGTCCTGGGGCGGGATGTCCAGCATCTGGGCGATGTCGTGCAGGCCGATGGTTTCTGGTTTGCCGAAGACGGTGGGGACGATGCCGGTGGCGTTCTGCAAGGCGGCGGCGATGGCACCGGAGATCCCCAGAAGCCGGCCCTTGGCCCCGGCGAAATGCGGGGCGATGGAGGTGGCGTAGAGGGGGAGGCCGCCCCAGAGGGCCTGCGCGGCGTGTTCAAGGTCTTTCGCGCCGAAGTCGGGCGTCCAGCCGATCATCACGGCGTCGAAAGGGCCGTCGTCGCCGGGGATGGCGACCTCGATCCCGGCCTCGCGCAGGGGAACGCGGGTGCCATCGGCGCCGAGGACCAGGACTCGTTTGTAGCCCTTGGCGGCCAGTTGGCGGGCGGCGACGGCGGCGGGGGTCAGGATGTGGCCGGGCTTCAGGGGCAAGCCCGCGTCGGCCAGAAGCGGGTAGTAATGTGCAGGGGGGAAGAAAGTGCCGTTGGTATAGGCGACCACCGGCATGCGGGTAGAGAGGGTTTTCACGGCCTCGATGGCGCCGGGAAGGGCGATGTAGGTGCCGGTGTCCTTGTCCATCATGGCCAGGGTGCCGTCGATATCGAAGACCGCTGCGCGGATGGGCATCATTTTCCCCCGTTCAGTTCCAGCGAGAAGCCGGGTTTGGAGATTTTCACGGAAGCGAGGCCCTTGCGCTTGGTCAGTTCGGTCAACAGGTGCTTCACGCCGCGCGTCCTGGGATCATATGTCAGCGGTGCGGGGCCCGCAGCCACCATCGCATCGACCTGATCGGCGGGCATGACGGCGCGGAGGAGAAATTCCTCGTCGGAATAGTGTTTGCCGACCTTGGCGCGAAGCTCGTCGAGGGAACCCATGCGGGGTTCGTCGTCCAGTTCCTTGGCGCGTTTGGAGGATTTGATGCGGTCCTCGACCTGTGGATCCAAGGGCATCGTGGGGGCGCCGAAGCGGCCGAGGACGTAGCGGGTGACCTCATCCGGGACGGTTTCATAGCGTTTGCCGGCGATGACATTCATCAGGGCCTGGGTGCCGACGACTTGGCTGAACGGCGTGACCATGATGGGGTAGCCGAGGTCGGCGCGAACGTGTTCGACCTCTTCCAGCACCTGCGGCAGCAGGTGAAGGCGTTTTATTTCAGTGAGTTGCCGCTTCATCGTGCCCATCAAGCCGCCGGGCATCTGGTGGCGGAAATAGCTGCGGTCGAATTCTCCCGGCGCGCCGTGGGGCAAGCCCTCGGCTTGGGCGAGGGTGGTGAAGTAGTCGTCCATCTGGGTGACTGCCTCGTCATCGACATCGACGGTCAGGCCAAGATCGCGCAGGTTGCGGATCGTGGGGGTCATCGCGGGCTGGCCGGTGCCGTTGGCGGCGGCGGACGACGAGGTGTGCAAGGTTTCAGCGCCGCGTTCGGCGGCTTCGAGGTAGGAGAACGGGGCGAGGCCGATGGTGCAGTGGGAGTGGAACTCAAGCGGGACGGTGATCGCCGCTTTGATCGCGGGAATCAGGGTTTTCGCGCGGTCGGGGGTCACGAGGCCGCCGGGGTCTTTCAGGTAGAGGCGGTCGAATTTGCCGGATGCAGTCAGGCGGCGGGCGGCGTCTGCGAAATGTTGGTCGTCGTGCAGGGGCGACATCGTGAAGGTCAGCGCGGCGACGATCTGGGCGCCCCCGGATTTGCGGGTCAGGTCGGCCATGGTCAGCATGGAGGCGACGTTGTTCATCGGGTCCATCACCGCGAAACGGTCGATGCCGTTGTTGACCAGCAGGCGGAAGGAAAACTCCATCATCTCGTGGCTGGCGATCTCCCACGAGATGAAGCGCATGCCGGTGGTCAGGAAGGACAGCGGGGTTTGGGGGGCAGCGGCGCGGAACAGGCGCAGGCGGTCCCAGGGGTTCTGTTTGGAATAGCGGACGGCGACGGCCATGTGGGTGGAGGTGGTGAAGTCGATGGCGTTGAACCCCACGCGGTCCATCACCGGGGCCACTTGCAGCATCATGCCGGTATCGAGCCCGGTGGCGCCCCAGTTCGACTGGTTGCCATCGCGGACGGT
>JANLQT010000111.1:0-1650 GCA_031368035.1 Rhodobacterales bacterium
CGTCCCGCAGCGGAATCGCAGCGGGACTATTCGTTGGTGGGGGACCCTGTCTGCCCGCCGTTGTGAAAAAAGGTTCTGGCACCACGGAACCGCAACGATAAGGAACTCACGTTTGGCACGTATTGCTGGCGTCAACATCCCCACCGCTAAGCGCGTTCCCATCGCGCTTCAGTACATCACCGGCATCGGCGCATTCAACGCCGAGCAGATCTGCGAAGCGCTGAAAATCGACCGCTCGCGCCGCGTCAATCAACTGAACGACAGCGAAGTTCTGGCGATCCGCGAATACATCGACGCCAACTTCACCGTTGAAGGCGATCTGCGCCGCGAAGTGTCGATGAACATCAAGCGTCTCATGGACCTTGGCTGCTATCGCGGCCTGCGTCACCGCAAGGGCCTGCCGGTCCGCGGTCAGCGCACCCATACCAACGCCCGCACCCGCAAGGGGCCTGCTAAGCCCATTGCCGGCAAGAAGAAATAAGAGGGGCGCACAGATATGGCACGCGAAACCACAAAATCCGCCGCTCGGACCAAGAAGAAAGAGCGCAAGAACATCGCCGCTGGCGTGGCGCATGTGAACTCCTCGTTCAACAACACCAAGATCCTGATCTCGGACGTGCAGGGCAATGCGATTGCCTGGTCCTCGGCCGGCACCATGGGCTTCAAGGGCTCGCGCAAATCGACGCCCTATGCCGCCCAGATGGCCGCGGAAGACGCCGGCAAAAAGGCGCAGGAACATGGCGTGAAGACGCTGGAAGTTGAAGTGCAGGGCCCGGGTTCGGGCCGCGAATCGGCGCTGCGCGCGCTGGCCGCTGTCGGATTCAACATCACCTCGATCCGCGATGTGACGCCCCTGGCGCACAACGGCTGCCGTCCGCCGAAGCGCCGCCGGGTCTGATCCCGTTTCTACCGGGCGGGCCGCGCCACGCAGCGCGGCCCGTTTCACCATTTTTACGATCCTCGGGCGTCCGCCGTCTTTGGACCATCGGCAGCGGACTAGTATGGAGGCGAAAGCATGATCCACAAGAACTGGCAAGAATTGATCAAACCGCAGCAACTGGCCGTCAAGGCCGGTGCGGACCCGCAGCGGGTGGCGACGCTTGTCGCTGAACCGCTGGAGCGTGGCTTTGGCCTGACGCTCGGCAACGCGATCCGCCGCGTGCTGCTGTCCTCGCTGCAAGGCGCGGCCATCACCTCGGTGCAGATCGACAACGTGCTGCACGAGTTCTCCTCGATTGCCGGCGTGCGTGAAGACGTGATCGACGTCGTGCTGAACCTGAAGGGCGTGCGCCTGAAGATGGATGTCGAAGGCCCGAAGCGCCTGTCGATCTCCGCCAAAGGCCCCGGTGTCATCACCGCTGGTGATATCTCCGAATCCGCCGGGATCGAGATTCTGAACCGCGACCACGTCATTCTGCACCTCGACGACGGTGCCGATGTGTTCATGGAACTGACGGTCAACACCGGCAAAGGCTATGTCTCGGCCGACAAGAACCGTCCGGAAGATGCGCCCATCGGCCTGATCCCGATCGACGCGATCTATTCGCCGGTCAAGAAAGTCAGCTATGAAGTCCAACCCACCCGCGAGGGTCAGGTGCTGGACTATGACAAGCTGACGCTGAAGGTTGAAACCGACGGCTCGCTGACCCC
>JANLQT010000282.1:0-3290 GCA_031368035.1 Rhodobacterales bacterium
GTCTCGCCTCCCGGCAAGCCGGCCGAGGGCATCACCCAAGGCGTCCATTATATCCCGATGGGCGACAAGGCCAAGCTGCTGGAAGAATACCTGCGCAAGCATCCGGATGAACAAGCGCTGGTGTTTTCCCGCACCAAGCACGGCGCGGAAAAGCTGATGAAGCTGCTGGCGGGCTGGGGGTTCAACGCGAGTTCCATCCACGGCAACAAAAGTCAGAACCAGCGCGACCGGACTTTGAACGAGTTCCGCGAGGGCAAGCTGATGGTGCTGGTGGCGACGGATGTGGCGGCGCGGGGCTTGGATATCCCGACGGTGCGGCATGTCTATAACTATGACCTGCCGAATGTCGCCGAGAATTACGTCCACCGCATCGGGCGCACGGCGCGGGCAGGGGAAAAGGGCACGGCGGTGGCGTTCTGCGCCCCGGCGGAAATGCCGGAACTGATCGCGATCGAGAAGATGCTGAAGAAACCGATCCCTGTGCTGGGCGGCGCGCCCTGGGCTGCGGATATCGTCGCAGCCTCGGCGCGTCCGGGCGCGAATTCGCGCGGCGGGCGTCCGGGGATGAAGTCGGGACCAAGCAGCGCCCCGCGTGCGGGTGGCAAGCCCGGCCCGAAACCGGGCGGAGCGCGACCGGCGGGCAAACCGGCAGGCGGCTCTTTCGCGCCGCGCCGTCCGGGGCCGGGCAAGCGCGGCGGTTAGGTCCTAACCGCCCGCCTCGCCTTCCAGGCTCAGCTTCATGTCCAGCAGCACCTTTTGCAGCGCGAGCGTCTCGCGCAGCATGCACTTGGCCTCGTTGGACGAGATACGCCCGTCCGAGATCGCCTGATGATATTCGCTCATCAGCATGGCAAAACGCTGTGCCAGCGTCACCACATCGCGGTTGAAGCTTTTGCTGGTGGCGGCATGGCGCTCTGCATCAAGGCTCATCGTCAGCCCGCGCAGATCGGCCAGCGCCGCCGTCACATGCGGAAACTTTGACGCCGCTTCCAGTTGCGCCACCACGTCAATCGGCATGAACCGGTCGTCGTGTTCGTCCTGATCCGAGTAATAGCGGCCCAGCGTCGCCTTGGATTTGCCGGTCAGGGCACTGGCGGCTTCGATGCCGACATCTTTCACCAGCGCCTCGGAATGTTTCTTCAGATAATTGTCGATACCCATGACCCACCTGCCTGACTTTCGCACCTCTGCACCAGGCATTTCTTACACATGGGAAATCCGGCGCATTTTCCCATTAATCCGGCGGTCAGTCTTTGTCATGTACAAAGCCGTTCCGGGCAACCGGACGCCCGATGGGCTGTGGTCCCCAGCCGTCGCCTTTCGGGTCGGTGCTGAGGCGTAATTGGTGACGGCAGCGGGTTCACCCGCTGCCGGTTTTAGCCGTTTACGAGGCCGCTTGGCAGCGCTATGGGCAGAACATGGCCAAGCTGTATTTCCACTATTCCACCATGAACGCCGGCAAATCGACGCTGCTGCTGCAAGCGGCGCACAATTACGGCGAGATGGGCATGGCGACCTATCTGATCACCGCGCAGTTCGACCACCGCGCCGGGATGGGTCGCATTGCCAGCCGCATCGGCATTGGCGATCCGGCCGATACTTTCGCCCCCGGCGATGACATGTTTGCCAAGATCAAGGCGCGGCTGGCGCAAGGCCCCGTGGCCTGCGTCTTCATCGACGAAGCGCAGTTCCTGTCGCAGGCCCAGGTCTGGCAAATGGCGCAAGCGGTGGATGATCTGAACGTGCCGGTGATGTGCTATGGCTTGCGCGTCGATTTTCAGGGCCACCTGTTCCCCGGCTCGGCCGCGCTGCTGGCCTGGGCCGACGAGATGCGCGAAGTCCGCACGATCTGCCATTGCGGCAAGAAGGCGATCATGGTCATCCGCCGCGGCCCCGACGGCAAGGCGCTGACTTCAGGGGCACAAGTGCAGATCGGTGGCAACGAGACCTATGTCAGCCTGTGCCGCAAGCATTGGCGCGAGGCGACGGGCGACCGGTGAGGCCTGAATTTTCGAAGGAAATTCGTTTGCCGGACGGCAGCGCGACCCGGGCCCACGATTTTCCTGCGAAAAATCAGGCCCTGACACCTGCGCCGTGTCAGGCTAGACTTCGCGCCATGAGGCAGATGGCGGCAAGACGCGCATGACGGCGCTGAACAAATATCAGCGGCTGGAATGTTCCGGCCTGTGGCGCGCGGGCCCTGACGCGCAGCGCCGCGACGTGACCGTCGCCTTCCGCGAGGCGACGCTGGTTCTGGCCGATCCGCGCAGCGAGCAGCCCCTGTCGCATTGGTCGCTGCCCGCCGTGCAGCGCATGAACCCCGGCGAGGCCCCCGCGCTGTATTCCCCCGATGCCGGTGCCAGCGAGATGCTGGAGCTGGACGATCCCGACATGATCGCCGCGCTGGACACCGTGCAGCACGTGCTGGAGCGGCGCCGCCCGCATCCGGGCCGGCTGCGCAATTGGGTCATCCTGGGTGTTCTGAGCACGGCCACGGCGCTGGCGGTGTTCTGGCTGCCCGGCGCCATGTCGCGCCATGCCGCTGTGGTGCTGCCGCAGACCACCCGCGCCGCCATCGGCCAGACCGCGCTGCAAGATCTGGTGCGGCTGACCGGGTCGCCCTGCGCCGCGCCTTTGGGCCGCAAGGCCGAAACCGCGCTGGCGGCAAGGCTCGCCCCCGCCGGCATCCGGCAGATCGTCGTGGTGCGCGAAGGCGTGGCCCAGGCCCTGGCGCTGCCCGGCGGCATCGTGGTTCTGAACCGCGCTTTGGTTGAAAACGCCCAGGATGCCGAAACTGCCGCCGGCTTTGCCCTGACCGAAGCGCTGCGGGTGCAAGGCACCGATCCGATGGTCAAGCTGCTGGCCTTTGCCGGCCCGATCGCCACCGCGCGGCTTCTGGCCACCGGCCGCCTGCCGCAAGGCGTGCTGGACGGCTTTGCCGAAACCCTGCTCGCCCAGTCCCCGGCGCCCCTGCCCGCCAGCCTGCTCGGTCCCGGCTTCAAGGCGCAGAACCTGTCGCTGCAAGCCTATGCCGCCGCCTTGCAGGACAGTGCGCTGGCCGCCGCCGACCCGTTCCCCGGCGGCTCGCCCCAACCGGTGCTCGCCGACCGCGACTGGGTCAGCCTGCAAGCGATCTGCGCCGGCTGAGCAAAAAAAGTCCCCGAAGGTCTTGCGACACTTCGGGGAGGTTGGTTCTGCTCGACGTTTTGCCTGTCGTTTGCTTGTGCCGGGCTACCGGATGCCCGTCTTTACCGGATAAAAGCGTCCTTGAAGCCAGCGGATCTCAAAGC
>JANLQT010000127.1:0-6613 GCA_031368035.1 Rhodobacterales bacterium
CGCAGGTTCAGCACCTGGAAATTGATCAGCCAGCTCATGATCACATGCGCCAGAACGATCCAGCGCGCGATATCAAGCGCCAGAAGCAGGATTTGCACGAGAGAGGTCATCGGGTCTCCGGTCTCAAGGTCAGCGCGATAGGTATAGGCGCAAGGGGGCAAGAGCAAGGACCCGCCCTTGCACAAACGCACCTGTTCAGGCTTCATCGCGCCAGCAAACGGGGGCGGGCATGGCAACGCAGCGGCGGCGAATCTGGGGTTGGTATTTCTTTGACTGGGCCAGCCAGCCCTATTCCACCCTGCTTTTGACCTTCACCTTCAGCCCCTACTTCTCGGAAGTGGCGCGGGCGACTTACACCGCGCAAGGCATGACCCCGCAAGCGGCGCAAGCGGCGGCGCAGACCTACTGGACCACGGGCCAGACGCTGGCCGGCATCACCATTGCCCTGCTCGCGCCGATCCTGGGCGCGGTGGCGGATGGATCGGGGCGCCGGATGCCGTGGATATGGCTGTTTTCCGCGCTGTATGTGCTGGGTTCCGCGATGCTGTGGTTCCTGTCCCCGACCCAGCCCGACCTGTTTTCCGCGATGCTGTGGTTCGGCGTCGGTCTGATCGGGATGGAATTTGCGACGATCTTCACCAACTCCCTGATGCCTGATCTGGCAGGGGACGAGGATATGGGGAAAATATCCGGCTCCGGTTCCGCCTGGGGCTATCTCGGCGGCATCATCGCGCTGCTGATCATGCTGCTGGCCTTCAACGAGAACGCCAGCACCGGCAAGACCCTGATCGGCATCTCGCCGCTGTTTGGCCTTGACCCCGCCCTGCGCGAGGGCACCCGCGCCGTCGGCCCGTTCACCGCGATCTGGTTTGTAATCTTCATGGTGCCCTTCTTTCTGTGGGTGCACGAAAAGGTCCGCCCCGGCAAAATCCGCCTCGGCGCGGCCCTCGCCAACCTCTGGGCGCTGATCCTGTCCTTGCGCGAACGCCAAAGCCTTGGCGCACATCTCTTGTCCTCGATGCTGTACCGCGACGCGCTGAACGCGCTTTACGGCATCGGCGGCATCTATGCCTCGGGCGTCCTTGGCTGGACCATCACCCAGATCGGCATCTTTGGCATCATCGCGGCGATTTCCGCCGCCCTGTTCACCTGGGCCGGGGGGCGGATGGATTCCGCTTTGGGGCCAAAGCCGGTCATCACCGCCTCGATGTGGGTGCTGATCGCGGTCTGCCTTGTGGTCGCCGGCATGTCGCGCACGCACTTCTTCGGCATCCCGCTGCCCGAAGGCTCGCCTTTGCCAGACGTCGTCTTTTACATCTGCGGCTGCGCGATTGGCGCGGCGGGGGGCACTTTGCAGGCAGCAAGCCGGACGATGATGGTCTTTCACACCACGCCCGAACGGGCGACGGAATCCTTTGGGCTTTACGCGCTGTCCGGCAAGGCCACGACCTTCCTCGGCACGGCGGGCATCGCGGTCGTGACCGCCATCAGCGGATCGCCGCGCCTTGGCATCGCGCTGCCCTTGATCACCCTGTTCATTCTGGGGATGGTGTTTCTTCGCTGGGTCAAACCGATGGGGGAACGTGGGTGAAAAGGCTGCTTTTGCTTCTGGCCCTGCTGGCCGCCCCCGCCGCGGCCGAAACCACGGCGGCCAAGCTGTTTTCTGCCGTGCGCACCCCGGACGTGGGCGCCGCCATGCCAATAGGCGCCTACGGCCGCGGCTGCGCGCAGGGCAGTATCGAACTGCCCGAGACTGGCCCGACCTGGCAGGCCATGCGCCTGTCGCGGGGCCGCAACTGGGGCAATCCGGTGCTGGTGGATTATCTTGAGGATCTGTCGGCCAAAGTCACCGCCTTCGGCTGGAACGGCCTTTACATCGGCGACATGGGCAATCCGCGCGGCGGCCCGATGAATTCCGGCCATGCCAGCCACCAGACGGGGCTGGACGCTGACATCTGGTTCCTCAAGCCGCAAAGCCTGACCCTGACCGCCGCACAGCGTGAGAAGATCAGCTCGATCTCGATCCGCACCGACGACCAGCTGCGGGTGAACCAGAACTACGATCCGTCCTATATGGCGATGCTGAAAGCCGCCGCCTCGGACCCGCGCGTCGACCGGATTTTCGTCGCGGCGGCGATCAAGATCGAGATGTGCAAGACCGCCAAACCCGTCGATGCCAAATGGCTGCAACACATCCGGCCCGAAGCGAACCATCAAGATCACTTGCATGTCCGCCTGAAATGCCCGCCGGGGTCAGTTCTGTGCCAGACCCAGAAGCCGACCGTGGACGAATTGTCCAAGGGCGGATCGGGCTGCGATGACACGCTGATGTATTGGGTCTCGGACGCCTACCTGCATCCCAAACCGCCGCCCAAGCCCACCAAACCGGTGAAACCCGTGCCGCACAAGCGCACGGCCCGTGAATTCCTCATGTCTGATCTGCCAGCACAATGCGCCGCCGTTCTTTCCTCGGACTGACCCTCGTTCTCGCGCTGGCGTCGGGCCTGCAATCGAGCGCAAGCCCGATGCCGCCCCCCAGCTTCATCAACGCCACCGACTGGCAAGGGGAAGGCGAGTTCTTCGGCGGGTTTTCCTCGATTGCCGTCACCCCGGACGGCACCGGGTTCCTGTCGCTTTCCGACCACGGCGCCTGGGTGCGCGGCACCTTCGCCCGCGACGCGCAGGACCGCCTGACCGGCATTTCCTCCGGGCCGCTGACGCCGCTGCTTGGCCCGAATGGCGCGCCTTTGCCCGAAGGCAGCACCGACAGCGAGGGCCTCGCGCTTGCGCCGGACGGGTCCTTTTATGTCAGCTTCGAAGGTCCGGGCCGCGTCCGACACTATGCCAGCCCCGGATCGGCGTCGGGCAATCTGCCCAGCCCGCGCGAGTTCAAGTCGATGAAGCACAATTCGTCGCTGGAATCCCTCTGCATCGGTTCGGATGGCAGCCTTTACACGCTACCCGAAATTTCCGGCGGCGGCCCCGCGCGGCCCTTTCCGGTGTTCCGGTATCGCAACGGCAAATGGGACAATTTCGGCACTGTCCCGCGCGGGGACGAGTTCGAGACGGTCGATTGCTCCATCGGCCCGGACGGCCGCTTCTACCTTTTGGAGCGCGCCTTCTACGGCCTCGGCGGCTTTGCCTCGCGGCTGAAACGCTATGACATGGGCGCCAAGGGCCTGACCGGCGAGATCGTGCTGTTCCAGACCGCACCCGGCACCTTCGACGATCTTGAAGGTCTGTCGGTCTGGCGCGACCACCTTGGCAATCTGCGAGCCACCACGGTGTCGGACGACAATTTCTCGATGTTTTTCGTCAGCCAGATCGTCGAATTCGAACTGCCCGATTGACAGCGCGGCAACGCCGGATTATCGCCGCGCCTTCCCATCCGGGATGTCCACCAAGTCTCCGCTACCTTGTAAAAAACGGAAAAAACACATGAACCGACTTCTACCCGGCATCGCCGCCATGGCGGTGATCGTCGTTGTCTCGAACATCCTCGTGCAGCGCCCGCTCGGGCTGTACCTGACCTGGGGCGCGCTGACCTATCCGTTCAGCTTCCTCGTCAACGACCTGACCAACCGCCTGCAAGGCCCCCGCGCCGCCCGCCAAGTTGTGCTGGCGGGTTTTGCCGTCGGGCTGGCCTGTTCCTTCATCGGCACCCAGATCGCGGGAGAGTTCGGCCCCCTCGTCACCCTGCGCGTCGCCATCGGCTCGGCCACGGCCTTCCTGATCGGCCAGCTTCTGGACATCGCGCTGTTCAACCGCCTGCGCCGCGGCGCCTGGTGGCGCGCGCCTCTGGTCTCGACCCTGCTGGGGTCCTCCATCGACAGCGTGATCTTTTTCTCCATCGCGTTCGGTGGGGCTTTCGCCTTCCTCGAACCCTGGAACATCCCCACCTGGGCCGCTGAACCGGGGCCGCTTTTGGGCATCGGACTGGTGGTCCCGTTCTGGATTTCCCTCGCCGTGGCCGACTGGTGTGTAAAGTTCGCCCTGGCTTTGTTCGGCCTCCTGCCGTTCCGCTTGTTTATTGCGCGAAAGGCCACAGGGCTTGCGTGAAAAGTTTTGACAAACACAAAATCTGTGTCACCCTGACCTTATCGTCAACCGAGCGAAAGGAGGTGATCCAGTGTCTAGAGTCACATTGGAGAGAGGTGTCGGGACAGCCAGACGGAGGTTTTTTTAGGGGCAGCCCCCTTTGAAAATCGACATTTGGTGGGTGGTACCTAACCGTCCATCTCCTTGAACTCGGGAAAGGTCGCCAAAGGGGCGACCTTTTCTCGTTAATGCATCCCGCCCCTGGACAGAACATGCTCTGGATCACCGAAACCCTGCACATCGCCGTTTGGGAGCTGACCGAAAGCTTCATGCGCTCGTCAGGTCCCGGCGGGCAGAATGTGAACAAGGTCTCCACCGCCGTGGAACTGCGGTTCGAGGCCGCAACCTCGCCGCATCTGGCCCCGGCGGTGAAGGCGCGGCTGAAACGGCTGGCCGGGCGGCGCTGGACCAACGAAGGCACGCTGGTGCTGCAAGTCGAGGACACTCGCAGCCAGGCCCGCAACCGCGAGATCGCCCGCGAACGCCTGACCGAAATGATCCGTCAGGCGCTGGTCGCCCCGAAACGCCGCATCGCCACCAAGCCGACCTATGGCAGCGAAAAGCGCCGGCTGGTCGCCAAATCCGTCCGGGCAGAGGTCAAGACCCTGCGCGGCAAAATCGACGACGAGTAGGATGGGTGATTCACCCATCTTCCGCGCCAATGATGGGCTCTCCACCCATCCTACACGACAACCTCGATCGCCTCCTGCACCCCGACCCCGAACACCCGCTTGTAGCGTTCCACCTGATCCTTCGGCCCCATCGCCTTGTTCGGGTTATCCGAAAGCTTCACCGTCGGCCGCCCATTGGCCGTCACCGCCTTGCACACCAAGCTGAACGGCGCCAGCCCGTCACCCGGCACCAGCCCCCTGAAGTCATTGGTTAAAAGCGTGCCCCAGCCGAAACTCGGCCGGCAGCGCCCCTCGAACTGGCGCTGCAATTCCTCGATCTTGTCCACGTCCAGCCCGTCCGAAAAGATCACCAGCTTCTTCTTGGGGTCCTCGCCTTTGGACTGCCACCACCTTATCGCCGTCTCCGCCCCCACCGCCGGATCGCCCGAGTCGATCCTTATGCCGGTCCAGCTTGCCAGCCAATCGGGCGCGTTCTTCAAGAACCCCGCCGTGCCGAACGTGTCCGGCAGGATGATCCGCAGATTGCCGTCATGCTCTTCATGCCAGTCCGCCAGCACCTTGTAGGGCGCCAAAGCCAGCTCTGCATCGCTATCCGCCAGCGCGGCATAGACCATCGGCAATTCATGCGCGTTGGTGCCAATCGCCTCGATATCCCGGCGCTGGGCGATCAGGCAGTTCGACGTGCCGGTGAACTTGTTGCCAAGCCCCTCGCTCATCGCCTGCACCGCCCAATCCTGCCACAGGAAAGAATGCCGCCGCCGCGTGCCGAAATCCGCGATCCGCAGGCCCTCGATCGCCTTCAGCCGGGTGATCTTCTCCCACAGCTTGGTCATCGCCCGCGCGTAGAGAATCTCCAGATCAAACCGCCCCATCCGCTCCAGCACGGCGCGGCTGCGCAGTTCCATCAAGACCGCCAGCGCCGGAATTTCCCACAACATCACTTCCGGCCAGGTGCCCTCAAAGGTCAACTCGAACTGCCCGTCGCGCTTTTCCAAGTGATAGGGCGGCAGGCGCATGCCCTCGAACCATTCCATGAAATCCGGGCGGAACATCTGGCGCTTGCCGTAAAACGTGTTGCCCCGCAGCCAGGTGCTTTCCCCCCGCGTGAGGCTTAGCGAGCGCACATGGTCCAGTTGCTCGCGCAATTCGCCCTCGTCCACCAACTCCGCAAGGCGAATGTCCTTCGACCGGTTGATCAGCGAAAACGTCACCACCGTATCGGCGCGCCCCCTGAAAATCGACTGGCACATCAGCAGCTTGTAAAAATCGGTGTCGATCAGCGACCGGACGATCGGGTCGATCTTCCAGCGGTGGTTCCAGACCCGAGTGGCGATATCGACCATGTTTTTTCCCGTCTGGGCCCCCGTTTGGACCTGATTAGGCAATCCGCGCGGCAGGGTCAAAGCCCGATTGCCTTAGCCCAGCAGCCGAACCCCCGCCGCCCGCATCGCGTCCAGCGACGCCGCCAGTGACCCGCCCAGATCAATGGCCCGGCACAAATCCAGCCGGACTGACACGTCAAACCCAAGCGCCGCCGCATCCAGCGCCGAGAACCCCACGCAATAATCCGTTGCCAGCCCCACCAGCGTCACCGCCGTCACCCCCCGCCCGCGCAGATATCCCTCCAGCCCGGTGGGCGTCGTCCGGTCATTCTCGAACAGCGCAGAATAGCTGTCGATGGCGGGGTTGAACCCTTTGCGGATCACCAGTTGCGCCGGGTCGGTGCGCAAACTGCCCTGAAACGCCGCCCCCGCGCTGCCCTGCACGCAATGCACCGGCCACAGGGTCTGCGGGCCGTAGGGCATCTGAATTTGCGAAAACTCCGCCGCCCCCGGATGCATCGCCGCAAAGGATGAATGATCTGCCGGGTGCCAGTCCTGCGT
>JANLQT010000182.1:0-1509 GCA_031368035.1 Rhodobacterales bacterium
CAGGTTCGGCTCATGCGGCGGCCAGCCATTCTTCAGAATCTGGAATCGCATTGTGTTGATTACGCTCCAGTCTCGCGTTTGGATCAACTTGAGGGCTTTGGCCAAGCGTTGTGTCCAGACGTGCGCCGTGTGATGCCGTAGGGCAGGGTCCTCGGCTGTTTTGCTTGGGGTCAGGCGCCGTTCGTGGGAGTTTTCACCATGGTGGTGAACAAGCCGCAAATCATTGCAATCGCCGGAGCAGGAGGGGATCTTGGGGGGTTGCTTACGCCAACCTTGACCGGAGTTTTGACCGATGACCTGCGAGATGAGGAAGCGTCTGGCCTGACGGCAGTTGCTTCGCGTTCCAAGGGATCAACGAACTCTTGCCATGGAATGCCCGATAGCCCCAGTCAGGCCCGACGCTTACTTTCACGATGGCGACCCTGATCTGAAGTTCGGCCACCTGCCTTTCGCATTCGTGTGACTTGACGCGCTCGCCGAGCAGCTTGAAGCAGCGCATCTTTGCCTCGACCTGGCTTCGTCGATGGTAGCCGGTCCAGCGGTTGCAGATCGCTTGACCCGCTACAGGATCGAGCAAACCTGAAAGCACCTTGCGACCTGACGCGGCAGGCAGGACCGGACTGAAAATATGGTCCCGTCAACCCTGCAGAGCCTCTGCAATCCACCGGGCAGCCGACAGGACACGCTGGTCTTGCCCAAGCGGACCAGTCAGTTGAATGCCAACCGGCAATCCGCCAAGTGCCCCGCACGGCAGGCTGAGGGAGGGATGTCCGGTCACATTGGCAAACCCGCAGGACAGCATCTCGCTGTCCTGGTCATCGACGATCACCGGGTCTTCATGCGGGGCGACAAAGGGCACGCTGGGCGCCAGCAGGATATCCACCTGCTGGAACAACGCCTCGACCCCTGTGCGCAGATCATCCTGAAACCTGCGGGCCGCGACATAGTCGGTGGCGCGCATGGCGGCACCGCTTTCAATCTGGGCGCGGGTTCCGGGAGCATAGCCCGCAGCATTCAGGGCCATAAGCGGGGCATGGATCAGCGCCGCCTCGGGGCCAAGAATGGCCATCAGGGTGGCGTTGGCGCGGTCCAGTCCCGGGCATTCCATCTCGATCAGCTGCGCTCCGCGGCTTTGCAGCCGGTGCAGGCAGGTCTGCACAAGGTCTGTCACCGGTTTGCCGATCGGGGTCTGGGAAAACTGGCCAAGGATCAGCCCGATCCGCGGCGGCCCCATCCGGGACATCGGCATGGGGTGATCCGACAGGCAGGCCAGCGCCAACGCCACGTCCTCGACGGTTCGGGCGAGGGGGCCCGCGTGATCCAGGCTCCACGACAAGGGAAAGACGCCGTCCAGCGGCACAAGTCCGAAGCTTGGCTTCATCCCGACGATGCCGCAATAGGCGGCAGGGATGCGAATTGACCCGCCGGTGTCTGTTCCGATGGCCAAAGGCACGATGCCTGCCGCGACCGCTGCCGCCGAACCGCCGCTTGACCCGCCTGCGGTGCGCG
>JANLQT010000298.1:0-5280 GCA_031368035.1 Rhodobacterales bacterium
CAGAAGGGCAAGATCACCAAAGACGACATCCAGATGATCCAGGACGCCGTCCTGTTCATGGACGACCACATGATCGTCCTGAACAAGCCGCCGGGCCTGCCCTCGCAAGGCGGCTCTGGCCTTGGCGACCGTCACGTCGATGCTTTGGCCGAAGCTTTGATGTTCGGCTACAAGGAAAAGCCGAAACTGGTGCACCGGCTGGACAAGGACACCTCCGGCGTGCTGATGCTGGCCCGCACCGACCGCGTGGCCCGCCGCCTGTCCGAATCCTTGCGCCACCACGACACCCGCAAGATCTATTGGGCGCTGGTCGCCGGGGTTCCCAATCCCAAGAAAGCCTCGATCAAATTCGCGCTGATGAAAGCCCCGGGGGGCCGGGGCGAGGGCGAAAAGATGCTCTGCGTCCACCCCGCCCAGATGGCCGAATACCCCGACGCCAAGCGCGCGCAGACCGATTATTTCGTGCTGTGGTTCCTTGGCACAAGGATGTCCTGGATGGCGCTGGAGCCGATCACCGGCCGCACCCACCAGCTTCGGGCCCATATGGCCGAAATCGGTCATCCGATCCTGGGCGATGGCAAATACGGCGGCTCGGCAATGGACAACATGGGCGACGGCTGGGGCGCGGGGATCGGCGGCGACATGTCGAAGAAACTGCATCTGCACGCGCGCAGCCTGACCGTGGAACACCCGGTCACCAAGGCGATCATGACCTTCGTAGCGCCCCTGCCCGACCATATGGCGCGGACGTGGAAGTCGCTGGACTGGAACGAAAGAGACGTCCCCGCTGACCCGTTCACGGTTTTCCGGTGAAAGGTTGCTTTCGGTGAAGGATTGGCGGATCAAGCGGTTCTGGACGGCGGCCTCGGCCCATGCCGTCCCCGGCGGCTATGAAGTCCATCTCGACGCGCGCACCGTCAAGACCCCCGGCAAGCACCCGCTGCTGCTGCCGACGCTTGCCCTTGCCGAAGCCATCGCCGCCGAATGGGACGCCCAGACCGGCGAGATCGATCCGGCGAAAATGCCGATGACCCGCTTTGCCAACTCTGCCATCGAGAAAGTCGCACCCCAGTTCGGCGCCGTGGTGGGCGAGGTTGCCTCTTACGGCGCAAGCGATCTGCTGTGCTACCGCGCCACCGAACCGCCGGCCCTGATCCAGCGCCAAGCCACTGGCTGGGATCCCATCCTCGCGTGGGCCGAGCAAACCTTCGCCGCCCCGCTGACCGTCACCACAGGCGTCATGCCCGTGCCGCAACCAAGCGCCAGCCTCACCGCCCTGCGTGCCCAAGTCGCCGCAATGTCCCCCTTTCACCTTGTCGCCCTGCACGACCTCGTGGCCATCACCGGCTCGCTGGTCCTTGGCCTCGCCGTCGCGCGCAGCCGCGTGCACCCCGGGGCCGCGTTCGATCTGTCCCGAATCGATGAGCATTGGCAGACCGAGCTTTGGGGCCATGACGAGGACGCCGCCGCCACCGAATCCCGCAAGCAGGCGGACTTCCTTGCCGCCGCTAGATTTTTTGCCGATTGCGGATAAGCTTCGTTCCGGGCGCTTGGGGCCAATCGCCAGAATTTTCGCGCAAAATTCGCGCAAACCATGCGTTCTGCCCCATTTGAATGCCGCACCCCGGTTTTGCTTGACCTCTCAAACCGCTTTGCCTGAATATGCCCGACACTGGCGGCTTCGTGCTGCCAAGAAAACCGGCACCCGCCCAACAAGGACGGGGCCCAACTCTGCCCTTCAGGGGCGGACCCACAGGAAGAGGTCACTATGAAAAGATCCCTATTCCTCGGCGCTTTGGCGACGGCGGCCGTGACGGCCAGCTTTGCCTCGGCGTCGACGCTTGACGATATCAAAGCCCGCGGCGTTCTGAACTGCGGCTCCAACACCGGTCTGACCGGCTTTGGCGCGCCCGACGAAAAGGGCGAATGGCACGGCTTTGACGTCGACATCTGCAAGGCCCTTGCTGCCGCCATCTTCGGCGACCAGACCAAGGTGAAGTTCGTGCCGCTGACCGGCGAGACCCGCTTCACTGGCCTCGCTTCCGGCGAAGTGGACCTTCTGGTCCGCAACTCGACCTGGACCTTCTCGCGCGATACCGACCTCAAGTTCGATTTCGTCGCGGTGAACTACTATGACGGCCAAGGCTTCATGGTGAAGAAGGAACTCGGCGTTTCGTCCGCCAAGGAACTCGACGGCGCCACGGTCTGCATCCAGACCGGCACCACGACCGAGCTGAACCTGGCGGACTTCTTCAAGTCCAACAACATCAAGTACACGCCGGTCAACGTGGCGGACGACGCCGAGGCCCTCCGCCAGTTCTCGGTCGGGGCGTGCGATGCCTATACCACCGACGCGTCGGGCCTTGCGGCCACCCGCGCCACCCTGCCCAGCCCGGATGACTACATCATCCTGCCGGAGATCATCTCGAAGGAACCGCTCGGCCCGGTGGTTCGCCACGGCGACAACGCCTGGGGCGATATCGTGCGCTGGACCTATTTCGCGCTGGTCGAAGCCGAAGAGAAGGGCATCACCAAGGCGAATATCGAAGAAGTGGCCGCCTCGACCACCGACCCGGAAGTCCGCCGCATCCTGGGCCTTGAAGGCGATTTCGGCAAGTTCCTGGGCCTGGACCCGGCTTGGGCGAAGTGGGCCATTGCCGCCAACGGCAACTATGGCGAAATCTTCGAAGCCAACATCGGCACCGGCACGCCGATCAAGCTGGCCCGTGGCCTGAACGCGCTGTGGACCCAAGGCGGCCTGCAATACGCCCCGCCGTTCCGCTGATCTGACAAGGGGCGCGACCTGAAAAGGTCGCGCCCCGTTCAATTTGCAGCTCCGTTCCGCCGGTTTCTCGGCGGGCAACGACCGGATAACCGGCAAAGTCGGCGCTCAGGGGGAAATTGATGGCCATTGCCGCAGATGCACCGAAACCCGGGTTTCGGCTGAGCCAGCTTATCTACGACACACGATATCGCTCGTACACGATTCAGGTTGTCGTCCTGATTCTGGGGCTGATGTTTGTCAGTTGGCTGGCGAACAACGTGGTGGATAACCTTGCCCGCAAAGGCAAGGACATCGACTTCAGCTTCTTGTGGAGCCGGGCCGGCTATGACCTTGCCCAGCACCTGATCCCCTATACCAACGACGACACCCATTTCCGCGCCATGCTGGTCGGCCTGACCAACACGCTGGTCGTCGCGGTCTTCGGCTGCATCATCTCGACCGTGCTGGGCGTGATGATCGGCGTTTTGCGCCTGTCCAAGAACTGGATCGTCTCGCGCCTGATGTCGGTCTATGTCGAGATGTTCCGCAACGTGCCCTTGGTGCTGTGGATCATCCTGGTCTATGTCGTGTTTTCCGAGGTTGCGCCCCAGCCCAAGGATTTCAAGCCTGTCGATGGCGTCGCCAAAGCCTCGATGATGTTCTGGGACTCGGTCGCTGTCACCAACCGGGGCACCAACATTCCCGCCCCGCTGCTGTCGCGCCCCCTGCCGGACATCGGCGGACTGGCGACCTCGTTCTTGGCCGTGCTGATCGTGCTGGGCGGCTGCTTCTGGGTGAACCGGGTGATGGTGCGCCGCGCCGCTGCGGTGCAAGAGACGACCGGCATCCGCCCCACCACCTGGTGGAAAACCCTTGCCGTGCTGGTGCTGCCCACGTTCGCCCTGCTGTGGGCGATGGGGTTCGATCAGGAATATCCAGTGCTCAAGGGCTTCGATTTCCAAGGCGGCATCCGCCTGTCGCACGCCTTCACCGCCCTGACGCTGGCGCTGTCGCTGTATTACGCCGCCGTCACCGCCGAAATCGTCCGCGGCGGCATTCAGGCGATCAGCCGCGGCCAAAGCGAAGCCGCCTTCGCCCTTGGCCTGCGCCCCGGCACCACCACACGGCTGGTGATCCTGCCGCAAGCCCTGCGCGTGATCATCCCGCCGCAAATCTCCAACTACCTGTCGCTGACCAAGGACACCTCGCTTGGCATCGCGGTCAGCTATCTTGACCTGCGCGGCACGCTGGGCGGCATCACCCTGAACCAGACCGGGCGCGAATTGGAGTGCATGGTCCTGATGATGGCGATCTATCTGCTGATCAGCCTGATCATCTCCAGCGCGCTGAATTTCTACAACTCCACCGTCAAACTGAAGGAGCGCTAAGCCATGGCCGCCGAGCCCTTCATCCGCACCGCCATGCTGCCCCCCCTTGCGCCGCCGGTCAGCACCTCTGGCCCGATCGCCTGGATCCGGCAGAACCTGATCTCGTCCTGGCTGAACGCCATTCTGACCGTGCTGGCGATCCTGGCGGTCTATGAATTTGCCGTGCTCGCGCTGCCGTGGCTGCTGCACGGCGTCTGGCGCGCGAATTCTCTTGGCGAATGTCGCGACATCATCGCGGCAAACTTCGGCCCCGACGCGGGCGGCGCCTGCTGGGCGGTGATCCGCGCCCGCTGGCACCAGTTCATCTTCGGCTTCTACCCGCCGCCTTTGTGGTATCGCCCGATCATCTGCTTTGCGCTGATGTTCGTGGCGCTGATGCCGATCCTTTACTCCGATGCCCCCCGCAACGTGCTGCGGGTCCTGACCCCGCTGGTGGTTCTGACGCTGCTGGCACTGTTTGCCGCTGACACCCCGGCACACATCTTTGTTCTGGCCGGCTTTGGCTTTGCCGCCTGCCTGTGGTTCGCCTGGGACCGGCCCTTGAACCTGCTGCCGGTCACGTTCCTGTATCCGTTCTTCTCGGTCTGGATGCTGTGGGGCGGCCCGGTCTGGGGCGTCATCACGGCGCTGGCCGGCTTTGTCGTGCTGTGGGGCGTCTATCGGCTGACCTCGAACCGCATCGGCGTGGTACTGGCCACCAGCGCGGGCGTGGTGGCGGCAGCGATCTGGTGGCTGGTGCTGGACGGCTATGTCGTGGGCGCGCTGCAATCCGTGCTGCCCTTTGCCATCGCGCCGGTCGAATCCGACAAGTTCGGCGGCTTCATGCTGGCTTTCGTGATCGGCGTCTCGTCAATCTCGATCTCGCTGCCCATCGGCATCCTGCTGGCGCTGGGCCGCCAGTCCAATATGCCGCTGATCCACGGCATATCCGTCGGCTTCATCGAATTCGTCCGCGGCGTGCCGCTGATCACCATGCTGTTCACCGCGAGCCTGCTGCTGCAATACTTCCTGCCGCCGCAGGTGCAGTTCGACCTGATCCTGCGCGTGGTGATCCTCGTCACCCTGTTCTCGGCCGCCTACAATGCCGAGGTGATCCGTGGCGGCCTCGCCGCGCTTCCCAAAGGCCAG
>JANLQT010000255.1:0-9913 GCA_031368035.1 Rhodobacterales bacterium
CGCGCACATCCCCCGGCTTGATCAGATTGGCGTCCAGATCCGCCCGGTCCAGCGAGGTCAGCACCGTCACCGCCAGAATCTTCATCCCCGACCCGCGCTTGCCTTCCATCGCCGCCCGGACGATTTGCGGATCGCCCTGCACCGTCAGGAAGTCGAACTCGTATTCGGCCAACCCTCGCACCGCCGCCTCGATCGTGGCGCCGATGTCGAACAGCTTCATGTCCAGAAACACCCGCTTGCCCATCTCGTGCTTCAGCTCGTTGGCCAGTGCCAAGCCGCCGCCGGTCAGCATCCCAAGGCCGATCTTGTAGAAACAGGCGCTGTCCCCCAGCCGCCGCACAAGCTCTTGCCCGTGCAGAATGTTGGGCACATCCAGCGCCACGATCAGACGATCATCAGCCATTCCAGCCTCCATGCACGGGTGCCCCGCCTCTTGCGGGCACCGGGCGCGGCTGTCAAGACAGGCGCAAACGGGTTGAACAAAATGATCCTGGCCTTTGACATCGGCGGCTCACGCATCCGGGCGGCACGGAACGGCGTGCCGGTGGGCGAGGTGCCAACGCCGCTGACCGATTACGTCGCCTTCGTCACCGCCCTGCGCGGCTTTCTGCGCGGCGATGAACGCGGCGTCGCCATCGCCATCGCGGGGTTTGTGGACGCCGCAACCGGCAGGGCGACCATCGCCAACATCCCTTGCGTCAGCGGCCTGATGCTGGAGGATGATCTGTCGGGCGCCCTGAACCTGCCGGTTCTGGTGCTGAACGATGCCGATTGCTTTGCCCTGGCCGAGATGGCCAAAGGCTCCGCGCGCGGGCACCGCAACGTCTTTGCCATCATCCTCGGCTCGGGAGTCGGCGGGGCACTGCTGATCGACGGGCGGCTGGTGCAAGGCGCAGGTGGTTTTTCCGGCGAATGGGGCCATGGCGCCATCATCCGCGATCCGGTGTTTCCCTGCGGCTGCGGCCAATCCGGCTGCCTGGACACCGTCGGCTCCGCGCGGGGGATCGAGCGTCTGCACCTCCACCTGACCGGCGAAACCATCGGCTCGCTGGAAGTGATCCGCCGCTGGCGCGCGGGGCAACCCTCGCCGGCCGTGCCCTTGTGGCTGGACCTGGTCGCCGGGCCGCTGGCGGTGATCGTGAACACCGTCGGCGCCTCCATCGTGCCGGTGGCCGGGGGCCTGTCCAATGACACCGCGCTGATTGCGGCGCTGGACCGGGCGGTGCGGGCGCGTATCCTGCGCAAGACGGATCAGCCGGTCGTGGTGACCGCAACGACCGGGGCCGATTCCGGATTGATCGGCGCAAGCGTGGCAGGGGAGGCTGGTTTTGCCTGACGTCAAACTGGAAATCTGCGTCGATGACGCCTTTGGCCTCGCCGCCGCCATCGCCGGCGGCGCCGACCGGATCGAGCTGTGCGGCGCGCTGACCATCGGCGGCATCACCCCCTCCGCCGGGCTGATGGAACTGGCCGCCGCCGCGGGCGTGCCGGCCTATCCGATGATCCGCTCGCGCACCGGGGATTTCGTGTTCGGGCTGCGGGATGTGGCAGTGATGAAGGGCGACATCCGCGCCGCCCGGGCACATGGCCTGACCGGCGTGGTGCTGGGGGCGAACCGGTCCGACGGCAGCCTTGATATCCCGGTGATCGCCGATCTGGTGGCCGAGGCGCAGGGGCTGGACCTGACGCTGCACCGTGCCATCGACCTGTGCACTGATGTGGAAGAGGCGGTTGAGCAGGCCGTCGGTCTGGGCTTTCGCCGCATCCTGTCCTCGGGCGGGGCGCTGAAGGCGCCGGACGGGGTGGAGCGCCTCGCCACGATGTTCCGCGCCGCGCGCGGTAGGCTGATCATCATGCCCGGCTCGGGCCTGTCCGCCGAAACCCTGCCCCGCATCGCCGCGCTGCCCTTGGTCGAAGTCCACGGCTCCTGCTCGGTCCCCGCTGAAACCGACGCCCGTGGCCGCGCCTTCGGCTTCCAAAGCCCGTCGCAAGGCGTCACCAGCACGGCCAAAGTCGCCGCCTTCAAAGCCGCCCTCCGCGCGTTGCCAGGCTGAATCCGCCCGCCGCAATCATCTTCCGCAAATATCCCGCGGGGGTTTGGGGGTGTGAAACCCCCAACTTCCGAGCCCGAGGGGCAAAGCCCCGAAGCGAGACAAAAATCTTGCGAAGCTCAATTGCTTCACCGGTGGCACCCAAGCGACGGGGTTGCACCTTGGGGCACTTCGGCGGAGAGTCCGGGACATGCCTTCTCCGGAACCTCGCGCGCGCCGCAAGGTGCCCACCGTGCCCCTGATCGTGGCCGTGGCCCTGTTCATGGAGAATTTGGACTCCTCGGTCCTGTCCACCTCCCTGCCCGAGATCGCCCGCGACCTCGCCACCGATCCGATCCACCTGAAACTGGTCCTGACCACCTACCTCCTCGCCCTCGCCGTCTTCATTCCAGCCTCTGGCTGGTTTGCCGACCGGTTCGGCGCGCGGTCAGTGTTCCGCATTGCCATCGTGGTCTTCGCCCTCGGCTCCATCGCTTGCGGCCTGTCGCAGAACCTCTTGCAACTGGTCCTCGCCCGCGTCCTGCAAGGCATCGGCGGGTCGATGATGGTCCCAGTGGGCCGCCTGATCATCCTGAAAACCACCAAACGGGCCGAGATTGTCAACGCCATGGCCTGGCTGACGATGCCCGCGCTGATCGGCCCGCTGATGGGCCCACCGGTCGGCGGCTGGATCACCACCTATTGGCACTGGCGCTGGATCTTCTGGATCAACATCCCCATCGCGGTCTTCGGCCTGATCGCCGTCACCGTCTTCATCCCCAACCTGCGCGAGGACCAGCCGCGCAGTTTCGATCTGAAAGGCTTCCTCTTGATGGGCCCCGGCCTGTCCGGCTTTCTGACCGGCGCCACGCTCGCCGGGCTGGGGCTGGCCAGCGCGTGGCTCGTCGCTGCCCTGATCATCGGCGGCCTCGCGCTGTGCCTCGCCTACGTCCGCCATGCCCTGCGCGTGCCCGAACCGCTGATCGACTTGCGGCTGGTCAAGCTGACGACCTTCCGCCTTGGCGTCACGGGCGGCACGATCTTCCGCATCGGCGTCGGCGCCACGCCCTTTCTGCTGCCGCTGATGCTGCAAATCGGCTTTGGCTACACGCCCTTCGTCTCGGGCCTGCTGACCTTCGTCAGCGCCCTGGGCGCCATGTCGATGAAGCCGCTCGCCGAACCAATCCTGCGCCGGTTCGGCTTTCGCAACGTGCTGATCTTCAACGGCCTTCTGGCCGCCCTGTTCACCCTGATCCCGGGGTTCTTCACCCCCAGCGCGCCCTGGATTGCCATGTCCCTGGTGCTGTATTTCGCCGGCCTCTCCCGCAGTCTGGAATTCACCGCGATCAACGCCATCGCCTATGCCGAGGTGACGCCCGACAAGATGAGCTCGGCCACCAGCTTCACCTCGGTCCTGCAACAACTCTCCGGCTCCATCGGCATCACGGTGGCCGCGATGAGCCTGGAACTGCTGGGCTGGGCGCGGGGCATACCGCCGACCGCACTGCCGAACTACCTGCCCGCGTTCGGCGTCCTGGCGGCTTTGGCGGTGCTGTCGTCGCAGGCGTTCTCGCGCCTGCCGAAAGAGGCCGGACGCGGGCTGGTCCGGTCCTCTGACGGGCCGTAAGCGGTTACAGCAGCATATCCCCGACCGTCAGCGCGGCGTGATCGGTCAGGACCACCCGGAAATCCGCCACGCCGTCGCCGGTCACATCGCCTTCCAGCACGCCGGTCGTGGCGTCATAGCGCAGTTGCCCTGCCGCCCGCCAGCTGCGCGTCGCCGGCATCCTGCACGATCCGGTCATTGCCCGCGCCGCCAAAGACCTTGTCGGCCCCGGTCCCGCCGTCCAGCGTGTCATTGCCCGACCCGCCGGACAGGGTGTCATTGCCCTGCAGACCGAAGATCTGTTCGGCGGCAGAGGTGCCCGTCAGCGCCTCGCCCGCCGAGGTGCCATAGGTCATTCCGACCGGCGGCGCGGTCAGGAAAACATCGGTATCGGCAAAGGACAGATGCTCGACATTCACCGCCAGCGTCTGCGCGCCGGTGGTCAGGTCAGTGATCTGCAGATAGCCGCCGACAATGTTGACGATGTGGTAATTGCTGACATTGCCCGAGAAGCTCATCGTGTCATAGCCAGTGCCGCCGTCCACACCGTTGGCGGGAGTGAAGTTCGATCCGCTGACCGTGTTGCTCGCCAATGGATCAATGACGATCATGTCATTGCCGTCGCCCGCGTCGATGCGGTTGGTGCCCGCGCCCGAGGCGATCCAGTCATCGCCCGCCCCGGCTTGCAGCGAATCGTTGCCGCCAAGGCCGTAAAGATAGTCCGCGCCACTGCCCCCGATCAGCGTGTCGGCATTGGCGGTTCCGGTCAGAATCTTGGGAAGGATCAGGGTCATGGCGCCTCGCAAAAGATATGTCTGGGGCGACAGGACGCGCGGGGCGGGGGCAGGCCCATCCGCCGCAGGGCGCAGGGCCGGGGGGGATAGGCGGGCAGTTTAGGCGCCTCAGATGCAAGTTATGCGCGGTTTTGGCCGGTTGACAGGGTCCGGTTTCGGGCAGAGTCTCCGGCAAAAAGGCAGGGGGCAGGCCATGGAAATCACCGTCTCTTTCGACCGGCCCGAGGATGGGCCGAAAAGCGGCCCGGTGACGGTCGGCTGGTTCCTGACCAGTGACAAGGCGGCGGTGCTGTATGACGCGCCCGAGCGGCTGATCTTCCGCCAGACCAACAAGGCCCATGCCAAATCGGCCAGCCGCTGCCCGGCGGTGATTCAGATGGAAAGCCGGTATTTCGTGGTGAAATGCCCCTATGACCTGCATCTGGGCTTTGCGCGCGACGACAAGGGCAAGGCGGTGATCGTGAACCGTCTTGGTCAAGCCTCGCCGGTGCGGGGCAACAAGCTGAACGAATTGCTGACCATGGTGCCGGAAGCCGAGTGGCGCTATCCCGACCGCCCGACGATCCAGTTGGCGCTGCCCTACTGCTTCATCTGCGACGAGCTGGTCTATGTCACGCAGCTCGGCACCTTTGCCCATTACCGCAAGGACCCGTTGCCCGGCACGATCTTCGGCGGGCGCTTTCCGCTGAACACCTGGCCGCGGCCCCTGATGTGGGCCTTCGAATGGCACGAGCCGGAAAAGGACATCGTGCTGAAACGCGGCGAGCCGCTGTTCTATTGCCAGTTCGAGGCCGAGGGCCCCGACCGCCCGGTGCAGATGGTCGAGGCGCAGCGCACGCCGGAACTTCAGGCTTATATGGACAAGATCAGCGGCGTGGTGAACTACGTCAACCAGACCTTCGGCCTGTTCAAGGCGGCTGAGGCGCTGCGTCCGGCGAAGTTGCTGGTGCCGAAGGACCGGGGGTGAACAGGATGGGCGCAACACCCATCCTGCAAGTCACCCGTAGGATGGGTGTTGCGCCCGTCACTTCGAAGGCGTGACATGCGCTCCTCCCTTGAAATCCATGACCTGACCACAGGCACCACTCGCTCCGTCCTGCAATCGGACAAGGTGGTCGAGGCGCCGAACTGGGCGCCGGATTGCTCTTGGCTTCTGGTGAACTCTGAAGGGCATCTGTTCCGCGTCCCGCTGGACCGGCCCCGGCTAGAACAGATCGACCTCGGCGAGATCGCGCGCTGTAACAATGACCACGGGCTGACCCCGGACGGGCAGACCATCATCCTGTCCAGCCATGCTGGCGGGCAGGGGGCGGAAATCTATGTGGTGCCGGTGGAGGGCGGCACCCCGCGCAAGATCTCGCCGGATCGGCCAAGCTGGTGGCACGGGATTTCCCCGGACGGTACGACGCTGACCTATGTCGCGGCGCGGGATCAGCGGCGGGTGATCGACGTCTACACGATGCCGCTGGCCGGCGGGTCAGAGACGCGGCTGACCATGGGCGAGGGGCATTGCGACGGGCCGGATTTCTCGCCCGATGGCACGCGAATATATTACAACTGCGACCGGGATGGCCATGCGCAGATCTGGGTGATGGCATCGGATGGCACGGGCCAGCGCAAGCTGTTTGCCGATGACCATGTGAACTGGTTTCCGCATCCGTCGCCGGACGGGCGGCACCTGCTGTATCTCGCCTATCCGCCCGGCACGACGGGCCATCCGGCCGATCTGCCCGTGGCGCTGGTGTTGGCCGATCCGGATGGCGGCAATCGGCGGCGCATTGTGGAACTGAACGGCGGGCAGGGGACGATGAACGTGCCCTGCTGGGCCCCGGATTCCAGCGCCTTTGCCTTTGTGCGATACGCCAAGCCCTGAAGGCGCGCCCAGAACGCGCCCAAAGCGCGCCCAAAGCGCCCCGTGCAAGCCAGGGCTGGTTGCACGGAATCATGGTGAATCGAAAGTTAACGGAAAACGATGTTTCTATTTAATTTCAATGCATTACGAGTTATTGCACGCGTGCAACAATTGGTTTTGCACGCCCAAACGCGAAATCTTGCCTGTCTTGGCAGGATTTCTAGGGATGCACCCAGACCGAGACATGCACTTCTGGCCCTTCGGGTCCGGCCAGAAATTCGGGCGTGACCCCGACGACACGCAGGCGCATACCTTCGGCGCGGTCCAGTTCGGGACGGATCAACTCGGTCGCTTGCGGGCCGAAATGGCCGATGATCTTTTGCCGCTGCATCCGGAACAGTCCCAGCACCGGGGCGCGGACACGGGCAAGGATGCCGATGCGGCCATCGCCAAGCTCCACCGCCTGCGCCTCGTCCCCAAGCGAAAGCCCGGACTTGGCGACTTGCACGAGCAGGCCCTGGACCTTGGCTTTGTGGATCAGGGGAAGCAGGGCTTGCGGCATGGAGGCAGCCATGAAGGCGGCGGCGCGGCCCGGCAACTGGGGGTTTTCCGCCGGGCGAAGCCTCGCCGACGCGGGCTGGGGTTTTCGGCGGCAATCCGCGCTTCAGCTCGATTTGACGCACCATCTTGCAAAGCCCCCGAGCCATTCCCAATTTCTGCACGAGGCCGAAACGATGTGCCGCTGTCGGGCATCGCAAGGCGCTTTGATGAGGAGAACACCCCATGAATTTGGAAAAATTCACCGAACGGTCGCGCGGTTTTCTGCAAGCGGCCCAGACCATTGCGATCCGCGAGGGCCATCAGCGCCTGACGCCGGAGCATCTGCTGAAAGCCCTGATGGACGATGATCAGGGCCTGTCGTCCAACCTGATCCGCCGCGCCGGG
The DNA here is from genome assembly GCA_031368035.1 of Rhodobacterales bacterium. Lineage (GTDB taxonomy): Bacteria > Pseudomonadota > Alphaproteobacteria > Rhodobacterales > Rhodobacteraceae > Stagnihabitans. Next base: position 7,228 of record JANLQT010000255.1, read on the forward strand.
GGCGAACCTCAACGCGTGCAGCAGACCGTGGACGCCGCCGTGGCGCGGCAGCCCAAGGTTTCGGGCGACGCGCAGCCCTTCACCGATACCCAACTGGTCAAGGTGCTGGACGAGGCGGAAAAGATATCCAAGAAGGCCGGTGACAGTTTCGTCGCTGCCGAGCGCATCCTGATGGCGCTGGCGCTGATCCCGGGCGAGGCCAAGAAGGCGCTCGACGCCGGTGCCGTGACGCCGCAAAATCTGAACACCGCGATCAACGACATCCGTAAGGGCCGCACGGCGGACTCGGCGAACGCCGAGGAAGGCTATGACGCGCTGAAGAAATACGCGCGCGACCTGACCGAAGCCGCGGCAGAGGGCAAGATCGACCCGATCATCGGCCGCGACGACGAAATTCGCCGCACGATGCAGGTGCTGAGCCGCCGGACCAAGAACAACCCGGTCCTGATTGGTGAGCCGGGCGTGGGCAAGACCGCCATCGCAGAGGGCCTTGCCCTGCGCATCGTCAACGGCGATGTGCCGGAAAGCCTTCGGAACAAGAAGCTGATGGCGCTGGACATGGGCGCCTTGATCGCCGGGGCGAAATACCGCGGCGAGTTCGAAGAACGTCTGAAGGCCGTGCTGAACGAGGTGATCGGCGCGAATGGCGAGATCATCCTGTTCATCGACGAAATGCACACGCTGGTCGGTGCGGGCAAGGCGGATGGCGCGATGGACGCGGCCAACCTGATCAAGCCGGCGCTGGCGCGGGGCGAGCTGCATTGCGTTGGCGCAACCACGCTGGATGAATACCGCAAGCACGTCGAAAAGGACGCGGCCTTGGCGAGGCGGTTTCAGCCTGTGATGGTCTCGGAGCCGACGGTCGAGGACACGATCTCGATCCTGCGCGGTATCAAGGAAAAGTACGAACTGCACCACGGGGTCCGGATTGCGGATGCCGCTTTGGTTGCGGCGGCGACGCTGTCGCACCGCTACATTACCGACCGCTTCCTGCCGGACAAGGCCATCGACTTGATGGACGAAGCCGCGAGCCGTCTGAGGATGGAAGTGGACAGCAAACCCGAGGAACTGGACGCGCTGGACCGGCAGATCCTGCAATTGCAGATCGAATCCGAGGCGTTGAAGAAGGAAGACGACGCGGCGTCGAAGGACCGGCTGGTGAAGCTGGAAAAGGAACTGTCCGACCTGCAAGAGCAGTCGGCCTCGATGACCGCCAAATGGCAGGCGGAACGTGACTCGCTGGAAGCGGCGCGGGTGATCAAGGAGCAACTCGACAAGGCACGGGCGGAACTGGAAGAAGCCAAGCGCAAGGGCGATTTCGCCAAGGCGGGCGAATTGCAGTATGGCCGGATTCCGGGGCTGGAAAAGCAGCTGGTCGAGGCGGAAGCTCGCGAAGGCGATGCCCTTGTCGGAGAGGCCGTGCGGCCCGAGCAGATCGCGGAAGTCGTGGAACGCTGGACCGGCATTCCGGTCGCCCGGATGCTGGAAGGCGAGCGGGAAAAGCTGCTGAAGATGGAGGACGCGCTCGGCGACCGCGTGATCGGCCAACGACCGGCCGTGACGGCGGTGTCGAATGCCGTTCGCCGCGCGAGGACGGGCCTGAACGACGAGGGGCGGCCTTTGGGCAGCTTCCTGTTCCTGGGGCCGACGGGCGTCGGCAAGACCGAACTGACCAAGGCGCTTGCCGAGTATCTGTTTGACGATGACGCTGCCATGGTCCGGATCGACATGTCAGAATTCATGGAGAAGCACGCCGTCAGCCGTCTGATCGGCGCGCCGCCCGGTTATGTCGGCTATGATGAAGGCGGGGTTCTGACCGAAGCGGTCCGGCGCCGTCCCTATCAGGTCGTGCTGTTCGACGAGGTGGAAAAGGCGCATCCGGACGTGTTCAACGTGCTGCTGCAAGTGCTCGATGATGGCGTTCTGACCGATGGTCAGGGCCGCACCGTGGACTTTAAGCAGACGCTGATCATCCTGACCTCGAACCTCGGCGCCCGGGCCTTGTCAGAACTGCCGGACGGGGCGGACCCAACCGGGGCGCGGGCCGAGGTGATGGAGGCGGTGCGGGCGCATTTCCGGCCCGAGTTCCTGAACCGCCTGGATGAGACGATCATCTTCGACCGTCTGACCCGGCACGACATGGGCGCCATCGTGGAAATCCAGCTGAAGCGGCTGGATAAGCGGCTGGTCTCGCGCAAGATCACGCTGGAGCTTGATGCCTCGGCCAAGACCTGGCTGGCGGATGAGGGCTATGACCCGGTGTTCGGCGCTAGGCCGTTGAAGCGGGTGATCCAGCGGTCGCTGCAGGACCCGCTCGCGCAAGGGCTGCTGGCGGGCGATATCCTGGACGGTTCGACCGTCAAGGTCACTTCAGGACCGGAAGGGCTGATCATCGGCGACCGCATCTCGGCCAGCCGGCGTGAACGCCCGGCGGAAGCGCGAGTGCACTGAAACCATCAAAGGGGGGCTGTGGCCCCCCTTTTTCATTTGAAGGCCCTCGCGTTCAAAGGACCGCTATGCGCGCAGTGATCTATCAGTCCTATGGCGGACCGGACCAACTGCGGCTGGCCGAGGTTGCCGACCCGCAGCCCCGGCGCGGCGAGGTTCTGGTGCAGGTTCTGGCCTGCGGCGTGAACCTGTCGGACTGGGAAGCGCTGACCGGTAGCCCGGCCTTTGCCAGACTCGG
>JANLQT010000300.1:0-1591 GCA_031368035.1 Rhodobacterales bacterium
CGAATGGGGCGCCCAGACCGATCCGGCCAAGCAACGGGGCCAGCATGCAAGGCAGATGGGTGCGGACACGGCGGCAGGAACGGCCAGGGCGGCAGCCACCAAGCCGGTGCCGCAGGCGGCGATCCGGGCGGTGGCCGATACGCTGCGCGATGCGGGCAGCCCGGAAGCGACCGGCGGCGAGGTGTCCTTCCTGCCCGCCAGGATGGAGAATGAGGTGCTAAAGGCCCAGACCGCCAAGGTCCGGCTGGAAAAGATGAAGGCCGAGGTGATCGATCGGGCCCGAGCCACAGCGATGGTGTTCGATCTGGCCCGGCGCGAGCGCGACGCCTGGCTAAACTGGCCGCCCCGGGTGGCGGCCAACATGGCGGCAGAACTGGGCGTCGATGCCCATCGGATGGAGCAGGTTTTGGACATGTATCTGCGCCAGCACCTGACCGAGATGGCGGAGGTGAAAATTGAACTCCGCTGACACCTTCGACGGGGCCGAAGAGGTTCGGCGCGCCTGGATGGCCGGTCTTGCGCCCGATCCGTCCCTGACGGTGTCGCAATGGGCGGACCGCCACCGGGTGCTGTCGTCGCGCGCCGCGTCAGAGGCCGGGCCGTATCGCACCGCCCGCACGCCCTACATGAAAGCCGTCATGGACGCCTTATCGCCCCGCCACCCGGCGCAGCGCGTCGTGTTTATGAAAGCCGCGCAGGTCGGGGCCACCGAAGCCGGGAACAACTGGATTGGCTTCTGCATGCACCGTGCGCCGGGGCCGTTCCTGGCCGTGCAGCCGACCGTGGATCTGGCCAAGCGTCTTTCGCAGCAGCGGATCGACCCGCTGATTGAGGAAAGCCCGGATTTGCGGGCACTGGTGCTGCCGTCACGCTCGCGCGACGCCGGGAACACGATCCTCGGGAAACGCTTTCCGGGCGGTCAGCTGATCCTGACTGGGGCCAACAGCGCCGTTGGCTTGCGATCGATGCCTGCGCGCTGGGTGTTTCTGGACGAGGTCGACGCCTATCCGGGGGATGTCGATGGCGAAGGCGACCCGATCGCCCTGGCAGAAGCGCGGACCATCAGCTTCGGGCATCGCAGCAAGGTGTTTCTGGCCTCGACACCGACCCTGAAGGGCCTGAGCCGGATCGAACGGGAGTGGGAATTGTCCGATCAGCAGCGTTATCACGTTCCCTGCCCGCATTGCGGCGGGCTGCAATTGCTGCAATTCGAACGGCTGCGCTGGGAACCGGGCAAGGCCGAGACGGCGCAATATCTCTGCGAGCATTGTGACGCCCCGATCGCCGAGCGGCACAAGACATGGATGATGGCGGAAGAGAACGGCGCCGGTTGGCAGGCGACCGCCGCGCCGGAAGTGCAGGCAGCTGCAAAGGCGGCGGGGGTCGTGGGGTTCCACATTTCCGGTCTCTATTCGCCGCTGGGGTGGCTGTCGTGGGAAGAGATCGCCCGCGGATGGGAAGGCGCGCTGGGCAATGACGCCGCGCTGAAGACCCTGAAGAACACGATCCTCGGCGAGACCTGGCAGGAACGCGGCGAGGCACCGGACTGGCAGCGGCTCTATGAACGGCGAGGCGATTGGCAGCTTGGTGT
>JANLQT010000321.1:0-1603 GCA_031368035.1 Rhodobacterales bacterium
ACAGGGGCAGGGGTTTGTGGCGGGTTCGGCGAATACTTCGGCGGCTTTGACGGCGCTTGGTTTGGCGTATGCATCGTTGCCCGGTGCGTTGAAGGCGGCGGCATTGGTGACGGTGTGGCGGTCGCCGATTGAGATGGAAACATGAGAAGCTTTCAAGGCAAACGCAATTGGCTGGTCGGGGCCAGCGAAGGGCTTGGGCTGTCTTTGGCGCGGATGCTGACCGCCGACGGGGTGACGGTCGTGATCTCGGGCCGCAACGCGGTGCGGCTGGCAAAGGTAAGGGCTGAGTTGCCGGGGGCGTTGGTGCAGGCGGTGGATGCGGCGTCGAATGTGTCGGTGCGGGCGGCGGCAGAGGTGGTAGGGCCGGTGGATGGGCCGGTGTTTCTGGCGGGGGTCTATTGGCCGATGAAGGCGGATGCGATTGACGCCGAAAAGTTGGTCGCCTTGTGCGATGTGAATTTCACCGGCTGCGCGCGGCTACTGGGCGCGGTGCTGCCGGGGATGGTGGCGCGGGGCGGGGGCCATGTGGTGCTGACGGGCAGTCTGTCGGGATATCGCGGGTCGCCGGGGTCGATGGGGTATTCGGCGTCCAAGTCGGGCGTGATGGCGCTGGCGGAGTGTCTGGAGGCGGATTTGCGCGGGTCGGGGATCAAGGTGCAGCTTGGCAACCCGGGGTTCATTGCCACGCGGCTGACCGAGAAGAACGAGTTTTCGATGCCGTTTCTGATGACGCCGGACGAGGCGGCGGGGCATATGCTGCGGCTGATGCAGGGCGAGCGGTTCTCGCTGGCGTTCCCTTGGGCGTTTGCCTCGATGTTCCGGTTGAGCCAGTTCCTGCCGGATTGGCTGTATTACCGGGTGTTCGGGACGAAGCACGCCCCGCTTAACGCATCCTGACGCGGACGATGTAGAACCCGTCCATGCCGCCCTTTTCCGCCCAATGGTCGGGGCGCAGGCGCAGGGCGCCGGTTTTGCTGATCGCGGTTTTGGGCAGGCCCATGGGCTTGGGCGAATCGACGCGCAGGCCGGGATGGCGGTTCATCGCGGCTTCAAGCTGGCGCTCGCCTTCTTCGGGCAGCAGCGAGCAGGTGCAATAGACCAGCCGCCCGCCGGGTTTCAGGAAGCTGAGCGCGCGGTCGAACAGTTTGGCTTGCAGTTGGAACAGGGCGGTCAGGTCGGTGCCGTCCTTGGTGAAGGGCAGGTCGGGGTGGCGGCGGATCGTGCCAGTGGCCGAACAGGGGGCGTCGAGCAGGACCGCGTCGAAGAACGACAAGGGGGCCCAGGTCAGGGCGTCGGCGACGACGATTTCGGCGGTGAGGCCGGTGCGGGCCAGGTTTTCGCGCAGGCGGGTCAGGCGGGCGTCGGACATGTCGAGCGCGGTGACTTCGGCGCCTGAGGCGGCGAGTTGCAGGGTCTTGCCGCCAGGGGCGGCGCAGAGGTCAAGGATACGCTCGCCCTTTTTGGGGTCGAGGAGCGGCACGGCGAGGGCGGCGGCGGCATCCTGCACCCACCAGTCGCCGCTGTCATAGCCGGGCAGGGCCGAGATCTGGCCCGGGTCGTTGGACAGGCGGAAGCTGCCGGTGGCCAGGCGGGTCGCGCCGGG
>JANLQT010000324.1:0-3809 GCA_031368035.1 Rhodobacterales bacterium
GGCCGGATTACAAGGCGTTGTTTGATGCGATCTATCCCGAGCTTGCCGCGCAGTATCAGGTGGAGTTTTTCCCCAGCTTCTTCGGCCCGCTGATCGGCAACCTGCCGCCCGACCCGGCGCGGCTGGCGCCGTTTTTGCAAGCTGACGGGCTGCACCCGAACCCCGAGGGGGTCAAGAAGATCGTCGCAGGAATAGGGCCGGCGGTGGTGACGCTGCTGGACGAGCTCGCGCCTTGAAACCGAAGCCGGGGGTTTCACACCCCCGGACCCCCGTGGGATATTTTTCGCTTCCGTGAATGGGAAAGAGCAGATGGCGCTGATTGACGAGCTTCAGGCGGTGGTGGGGCCAGCGCATGTGCTGACCGGGGCGGCGTTGGAGCCATACCGGTCGGACTGGACCAGCCATTACGCGTCGAACCCCTCGGTCGTGGTGCGGCCCGGTTCGACGGCGGAAGTGGCGGCGGTGCTGAAGATCGCCGGGACGCATGGGGTGGCGGTGGTGCCGTCCTCGGGCAGGACCGGGATCACCGGGGCGTTACAGACAAATGGCGGATTGCAGCTTTCGGTCGAACGGATGAACCGCATCCGCGAGGTAAAAAAGGACGCTCGGGTGGCGGTGGTCGAGGCCGGGGTGATCCTGCAAAGCCTGCACGAGGCGGCAGAGGCGCAGGGTCTGTATTTCCCGCTGTGGTTCGGCGCGCGGGGTTCGGCGATGATCGGCGGGGTTTTGTCCACCAATGCGGGCGGCTCGAACGTGCTGCGCTATGGGTCAACCCGGGCCTTGTGTCTGGGGCTGGAGGTGGTGCTGGCGGATGGGCGGGTGCTGGACCTGATGGGGCAGTTGCACAAGGACAATTCCGGCTATGATCTGAAGCAGATGTTCATCGGGGCCGAGGGAACGCTGGGCGTGATCACCGCCGCCGTGATGAAACTGGTGCCCAAGCCCCGCGCCTATGCCACCGCGACGCTGGCGGCGCGCAGTCTGGAGGACGCACTGGCGCTGCTGAACCGCTTGCAGACGGCGACGGGCGGCGCGGTGGAAGCCTTTGAATACATGCCGGAAACCTATATGCGCCGTCTGGCCGAGGCGCGGCCCGACATCCGCCAGCCGTTCTCGCCGCGGCAGGCGGTGAACATCCTGGTCGAGGTTGGCGCCACCGCGCCGCGCGATGCGGTGCCGGATGCGGACGGGACGCTGCCCGTCGCCCGGCTGCTGGAGGACGCTCTGGCCGAGATGCTGGGCGAAGGATCGGTGCTGGACGCCGAGATCGCGCAAAACGAGGCGCAGCGGCTGGCGATGTGGAAGCGGCGCGAACTGGCGGCCGAGGTGATGTTTGCCCGTCAACCCGCCATCGACACCGATATCGCGGTGCCTTTGGACGCGGTGCCCGAGTTCTTCCGCCGCATCGAACAGCGCCTGCCCGCACTGGACCCGGGGGCCGAGACGATCTGCGTGTGCCATCTGGGCGATGGCAACATCCATTTCACCGTCTATCCGACCCGCGACGATCCCGCCCTGCATGACGCGGTGGTCGAAGCGGTGGAAGATGTGGTGCAGGCCTTGAACGGCAGCTTTTCGGCGGAACATGGCGTGGGCCGGATGAAACTCGCCTCGATGGCGCGGCGGAAATCGCCGGTGGCGCTGGAAGTGATGCGGGCCGTCAAGCAGGCGCTGGACCCGCAAGGGCTGATGAACCCCGGAAAAGTCATTCCCGGTTGAGCAAATAGGCCGGACCAATCTGGACAGTCCCGCCCCCCGCCGTTAGCGATAACCTTATCCTCCGGGGCTTGGCGCCGTGGTGCAGGACCTGTCCATGTCAGTGTTGAAATACGTCTTGGGTCATCCCACGCTGCGGCTGATCGCGGCGGCCCTGCTGCTGCTGGGGGCGCACAACGCCTCGGTTTATCCCTATCAGTCGCTGATCGCGATCGAGAAGATCGGCTTGTCCAAGGGCACCTTCTCACTGGTGCTGGTGCTGGCCTCGGTGGTGGCGGTGACGTCTTCGGTGCTGTTCGGCATCCTTGGCGACCAATACGGGGCGCGGCGGCGGATCGCGTTGATCACCGCGTTCTGTTCGACCCTGGGGCTGGCGCTGATGCTGCTGGTGCCCGGCAAGGTCTCGATGGTCCTGACGCATGGGCTGCTTTTGCCGCTGTCGGCCAGCATCTATGGCCAGCTTTTCGCCCTGCTGCGCATCGCGAACCCCGCCGAGGGCCAGGGGCGCGAGATGATCCAGTCCACCATCAGGTCCGCCATGTCGATCGGCTTCCTGCTGATGCTGGTGTTCTGGACGCTGGTGTTCGGCCTTGGGGCGCCGGTCATGGCGGTTTACCTGTCCGGCGGGGCGGCGAGCCTTGGCATCTCGCTGTTGCTGTATTTCCGTTGGCCGCGCGATGGGGCAAAGGGGCTGAACGACGCGCGCTCTGGCCTGAACCTGGCCGAGGCGATGCGCGAGATTGCCCGGCCGCTGATCCTGAGCCGGGTCTTGATGATCGGCGCGGTCGCTTCGGCGGGCAATGTCTATATGGTGCTGATTTCGCTGGTGTTTGAAGCCTCGCCGATCCGGGGACCTTCCGATGTGGCGCTGTATGTCGGCGTGGTTGCGGGCTGGGAGGTTCCGGCGATGATCCTGCTGCCGCGCCTTGTCGCGCATCTGCCGCGCGCCACGGTGCTGGCCTGGGGTGCCGGGCTTTATGCGCTGCATCTGGCCGCGCTGCCGTTGCTGACGGACAGTGCATTCCTGTGGGCGCTGACCCTGGCCGGCGGTGTGGGCGGGGCTGCAATCATCACCCTGCCCATCGGTTATTATCAGGACCTGCTGCGGGAAAGGCCCGGGGCGGCGGCGTCCATGCTGGCGGTGCAAAAGCTGGTGGCCGATGTGGTTTCCGCCGGGGCGTTCTTTGTCGGCACGCTGATCGGGGGGTATGAATCGGTGGCGCTGATCGGGGTGGCAATCTCGGCCGGCGGGGCGCTGGCGCTGATGCTGGCCGACCGGCGCGGCTGGCTGCGACCCGATGCCGCTGGGCCGGCCTAAGCGCATGCAGACAGGCCGCTTCAGCGTTGCCCGCGCGATCCTGGCCGACCCCGGCCTGCGCGCCGCTTGCGGCATGTCGCTGCTGCTGGGCGCCTCGGGCAGCACGCTCGGCCCCTATATCGCGCAACTGGGCGTCGAACGCTTCGGGCTGGGCAATTTCGGCTATGCCGCGCTGCTGGCGGCTTCGACGCTGGTGTCAGTGTCCGCCGCGCTGTTCGTCGGCATCAGGTCCGACCAGACCGGAAAACGGCGCGGTCTGGCGCTGTGGGCGGCGGGGCTACTGGTGGCCGGGGCGGCGCTGATGACCTTTCTGCCGGGCACCGCCAGTTTCGTGCTGGCACACGGGCTGATCATCCCGGCGTCAAGCCTGTTCGGGCAGGTCTTCGCGCTGGCCCGGATCTCGGCGGCGGGCCAGCCGGAAAGAATGCGCGACGGGATCATGGCGGCGGTGCGGGCGCTGTTCGCGCTGCCTTACGTCGTGGTTCTGCCGATGTGGTCGCTGGCGTTCCGCGCGCAGGTGCCAGTGATGGCGATCTATCCGGTCGGCCTTGGACTGACGGCGGTGATGTTCGCCGTGGCGCTGCTGGGCTGGCCGCGGGATGCAAGCCTTGCCGGCCATGCCGCGAAATCTGGGCTCAGCCTGCGCGCGGCGCTGCGCGAGCTGACCCATCCCGCCATCACCCTGCGCCTGCTGGCCCTTGGCGCCATCGGGTCCACCGGCACGGTCTATTGGTCGGTGCTCAGCCTTGTGATGACGCCCGAGGTCGGGCGCGGC
>JANLQT010000409.1:0-6571 GCA_031368035.1 Rhodobacterales bacterium
CGGCCAGTCCGCGCTGGACGCTTTCACCCGGCGCCTGCCCGACATGGCGGTCCTCGACATCAAGATGCCCCGGATGGACGGCATGGACCTTTTGCAGCGCTTGCGGCAGAAAACCACCATGCCGGTGATCTTCCTGACCTCCAAAGACGACGAGATCGACGAGGTGCTGGGTCTGCGCATGGGCGCCGATGACTATGTGAAAAAGCCGTTCTCGCAGCGCCTTCTGGTCGAGCGGATCCGCGCCATTCTGCGCCGTCAGGAAGCCATTCAGACCGGCGAAGTGGCGACGACCGAAGAAAACAAGATCATGGAACGCGGGCATCTGCGGATGGATCCCTTGCGCCATTCGGTCAGCTGGAAGAATCTGGACGTGTCGCTGACCGTCACCGAGTTCATGCTGCTGCAAGCGCTCGCCCAGCGGCCCGGCTTCGTGAAAAGCCGCGATCAGCTGATGGACGTGGCCTATGACGATCAGGTCTATGTCGATGACCGCACCATCGACAGTCACATCAAGCGCCTGCGCAAGAAAATGCGTGCCGTGGATGAGGAATTCTCTGCGATCGAGACGCTCTATGGCATCGGCTATCGTTACAACGAGGAATGACCGCACTGCCGAAAGTGTCCAATATCTCGTCGCCGGATAAAACCGGCGACCTGCTTCTGGGTGAGGATTGGGTCAGCCACGACGCCATGGGTGATACTGCCCTGCGCGCCGGGCGCCGCCGCCGCCGGATGGTGTCGATCAATCGCTCGCCGCTGGCGCGCAAGATCATCATTTTCAACCTGATGGCGCTGGTGGTTCTGGTCGCCGGGGTGCTGTTCTTCAACCCGTTCCGCGACAGCCTTGTGTTGCAGCGCGAACAGGGTCTGGTCACCGAAGCCCAACTGATCGCCCAGACCTTTGAAGCCTCGCTGTCCAGCTCTGCCACATCCGCCGATCCGCAGGTCTTCGCCGCGCGCCTGGCGAAAATTCAGGCCGAACCCGGCGTGCAGGTCTTTCTGTTCGGCGCCGATGGCAAGCTTCTGGGCCAGACCGTCGGCGCCTCGCGCCGGGTCAGCCCGGTGGCAGAGCGCTCTACCGTCATTTCCGACTTCCTGAATCTGGTCTGGAATGGCGTCTCCGGCCTGATGAACGCCGGGCGCGGCACGCAAGTCCGCTCTACCCCGCTCGGCGTCGCGGAAAGCCTGATGACCGAGGCGTTGTCCGGCCACACCGTCGCCGACAACGGCGTCGGCCCGCAAGGCGGCGCACAGTTCTCCGTGGCCACGCCGATCCTGCTGAACGGCCAGACCGTCGGCGCCATCGCCCTGACCTCGGCCGAGGGCGAGATTGACAAGCTGGTCCGCTATGAACGCGAGCAGATCCTGCAGATGTTCGTGATTGCGCTGTTCGTCTCTATCGGCCTGTCGCTGGTGCTGGCCTCGACCATCGCCAACCCGTTGTCCGACCTCGCCGCCGCCGCCGAACTGGGCCGCGACCGCGATGCCCGCAAGATGGCGCCGGGGCGCATCCGCATTCCCGACCTCGCGGCGCGTCCCGATGAAATTGGCCGCCTCTCCGTCGCCATGCGCGGCATGGTCGCGGCGCTGTATGACCGCATCGACGCCAACGAACAATTCGCCGCCGATGTGGCACACGAGATCAAGAACCCGCTCGCCTCTCTGCGGTCTGCGGTGGGCAGCCTGCGAATGGTCAAGAAGGAAGAGCACAAGGAAAAGCTGCTCGACGTCATTGAACATGACGTGCGCCGCCTGGACCGTCTGGTCAGCGACATTTCCAACGCCTCGCGGTTGGACAGCGAACTGGTCAAGGAAGACGAGGAAGAGTTCAACCTGCTGAAAACCCTGGTGAACCTGACCGAGTTTCTGGGCAAGCAGGCCGGCGAGAAGGGGGTCGAATTCATCACCGACTTTCCGCCCGATCCCATCGTCCTGCGCGGGCTGGAAGCGCGTCTGGCGCAGGTGTTCGTCAACCTGATCACCAACGCGATTTCCTTCTGCGACAGCGGCGATGCCGTCCGCGTCTGGGCCCGCCGCCGCGAAAACCGCGTGCTGATCGTGGTCGAAGACACCGGCCCCGGCATCCCGGAACAGGCGCTGACCAAGATTTTCAAGCGCTTCTATTCCGAACGCCCCCAACAGGATTTCGGCAACCACTCCGGCCTTGGCCTTGCCATCTCCAAGCAGATCGTCGAAGCGCATGGCGGCGTCATCTGGGCCGAAAACATCCGCCCGACCTCTGCTGACATCACGTCAGACCCATTGGGCGCCCGCTTCGTGATCGGCCTTCCGGTGTGAACCAGACGGCCCGTCAGGTGCTGCATGCAACCTGCGTGGCCGTCGGCGACCGGGGCCTCTTGATCCTCGGTGGCTCGGGCACCGGCAAATCCGCCCTTGCGCTGAAACTCATCGCGCTGGGCGCAGCGCTTGTGTCCGACGATCAGGTCGCCATCGAACCCGACGACGACACTTTGCGCGCCTTCTGCCCCCGCGACGCCATCCGCGGCATGATCGAGGCGCGCGGCTTCGGCATCCTGCACCTGCAAGCCCAGACCAGCGCCCGCCTGATCCTTGCGCTTGACCTTGACCGGATCGAGGGCACGCGCCTGCCGCCCTCACGTCAGGTCACGCTATTGGGACGAAACCTGCCCCTTGCCCATGCGCCCAAGGGCGACCATCTTCCGTCAGCGCTGTATTGCCACCTGACCGGGGCGCTACGCGATCTGGGGCCCGAACTTGGCCCCGATCTGGCGCGAGATTTGGGTCCCGATGAACTGGATGGGGGCGATGGACGGCGCTGAACAGCGGCTGGTTTTGGTGACGGGGCCTTCGGGGGCAGGTCGGTCCACGGCGATTCACGCCCTTGAAGACCTTGGCTATGAAGCCATCGACAATCTGCCCCTGTCCCTGATCCCCCGCCTGATCGAGGGTGCCCCGCACGGCCGCCCCATCGCGCTGGGCCTTGACGTGCGCAACCGCGACTTCAACGCCACCGCGGTGATCGAGCTGATCGACACGCTGACCCGCGATCCCGGAGTGGCGCTGGAACTGCTGTATCTTGACTGCGCGGCCTCCGAACTGATCCGCCGCTATGCCCAGACCCGCCGCCGCCACCCTTTGGCCCAGGCCGAAACCCCGACCGAGGGGATCGAGCGCGAGATTGACCTGCTGGCCCCGATTCGCGCCCGCGCCGACCATCTGATCGACACGACAGAAATGTCGCCCCACGATCTGAAGGGCGAAATCGGCCATTGGTTCGACGGCACCCCGGATGCCCGCATGGCCGTCTCGGTGCAAAGCTTCTCGTACAAGCGCGGTCTGCCGCGCGGCGTGGACATGGTGATTGATTGCCGATTCCTCGCCAATCCGCACTGGAATCCGCTATTGCGCGATCTCGATGGCCGTGATCCCGCCGTTGTGGCGCATATCGAGGCCGATCCGCTGTTTGCCCCGTTCTTCCAGAAGCTCTCGGACCTGATCCTTCTTCTGCTTCCGGCCCAGCGGGAAGAGGGCAAGGCGCATCTGATCCTGGCCTTCGGCTGTACCGGCGGGCAACACCGGTCTGTTGCAGTTGCAGAAAAAGTTTCCAAACTGCTTGCGGAAGCTGGTTGGGCAGTGTCAAAACGTCACCGGGAACTGGAACGCAGAGGTGCCACGACGGCGCCTTCTGTGGCATCCTTGGCATCGGGGTGAACGGCCTGTGATAGGGATCGTTATCGTCGCTCATGGCGGCCTCGCACGGGAATACCTCTCGGCGGTGGAGCATGTCGTAGGCAAACAGCCCGCCATGCGCGCCATTTCCATTGAAGACGAACATGACCGCAGCGCCAAACAGACCGAAATCTGTGACGCTGCCAATGCGGTCGATACCGGCGACGGCGTCGTGGTGGTGACTGACATGTTCGGCGGCTCGCCGTCCAACCTTTCGCTCATGGCCTGCGCCGCCGGCAACGGGCGGCGCATTGTTTATGGGGCCAACCTGCCCATGCTCATCAAGCTCGCCAAATCGCGCAGCCTGCCCGTGGGCGAGGCCGTGTCCGCCGCGTTGGACGCCGGGCGCAAATACATCAACAGCCTCGACCTTGGCAGCGAGGCCTGACGATGGCGGTGGCCGAACTGCGCATCGTGAACGAAAAGGGCCTGCACGCCCGCGCTTCGGCGAAATTCGTGGAAGTGGTGGAACAGTTCGATGCCGACGCCCGCGTCGCCCGTGAAGGCATGGACTGCGCGGGCGACAGCATCATGGGGCTTTTGATGTTGGCAGCCTCGCGCGGAACCACTATTGAGGTCTCGACCAGTGGGCCTCAGGCCGAAGCCCTGATGCAGGCGCTGGCCAAACTTGTCGCCGACCACTTCGGCGAAGACAGTTAAGCGGCACCCGGGAAGGCTGAGGCTTCGTGACCGACACCGACAAGACCACGGGAAAAGCCCAAGCGGCCCTGGCTCCGCGCAAATACGACATGCGCCGCCTGTCCTATGCCGGCACGTTCACCAACCCGTTCAAGGCGGGCTCCATCCGCGTCATCGAATGGCTGACCGCCAAGGTCCAGCTTCTGATGCTGATCCGCAAGTTCGAGGCTGACGGCGCCCCGATCGGCTCGCCGTTCTGGCCCAAGGCGATCCGCTACATGGGCATCGACGTGCGCACCCCGCCGGAAGAGGTTGCGCGCATCCCCAAGACCGGCCCGGTGGTGGTGGTCTCGAACCACCCGCACGGGCTGGTGGACGGCATGATCATTTGCGAGCTGGTCAACCGCGTGCGGCCCGACTTCCGCATCCTGACGCGAAGCCTGCTGACCGGTATCCCCGAGGTCGAGGAATTCATGATCCCTGTGCCCTTCCCGCACGAGGAAAACTCCCGAGAGCTGGGTCTGGAAATGCGAGAGCTGACCATGACCCATCTGAAGGCGGGCGGGGTCATCATCGTGTTTCCGGCCGGCAAGGTGGCGATGTCCGAAGGCTGGTGGGGCCCGGCGATCGAGGCAGAGTGGAACGTCTTCACCCACAAGATGATCCATCGATCGGGCGCGGTCATCGTGCCGATGAAGTTCACCGGCCAGAACTCGCGCGCGTTCCTGATCGCCAATCAGCTTGGCGACACGATCCGTCAGGGCCTGCTGCTGTATGAAATCAAGCGCGCCCTGTTCAAGCCGCAGCGCCCTTACATCGGCACCCCGATCCTGGCGTCAGAGTTGGAAAAGGACGAATGGAAAGGCAACCCTCGCGGCTTTCTGGCCTGGCTGCGCCAGCACACGCTGGACCTCGACAAGCACTAGGCCAACGATTTTTCTCCGAAAAATCAGGCCGACCCAGCAAAGCACCTGAATTTTCGGAGAAAATTCGTTGGTGCGGTCAACGCGTCGGCACCGGCACTTCGCCGCGATAATCATAAAACCCGCGCTGCGTCTTGCGCCCCAGCCACCCCGCCTCGACATATTTCGTCAGCAGCGGGCAGGGCCGGTATTTCGAATCCGCCAGCCCGTCATACAGCACGTTCATGATCGCCAGACAGGTGTCCAGCCCGATGAAATCCGCCAGCTCCAGCGGCCCCATCGGATGGTTGGCCCCCAGTTTCAGCGCCATGTCGATCGACTGAACGGACCCCACGCCTTCATACAGCGTATAGACCGCCTCGTTGATCATCGGGATCAGGATGCGGTTGACGATGAACGCCGGGAAATCCTCGGCGCTCGCTGCCGTCTTGCCCAGCTTTTCCACCACGGCATGCAGCGCATCAAACGTCGGCGCATCGGTGGCGATGCCGCGGATCAGCTCGACCAGTTGCATCACCGGCACCGGGTTCATGAAGTGGAACCCCATGAACTTCTCCGGCCGATCCGTCCGCGACGCCAGCCGGGTGATCGAAATCGACGAGGTGTTCGAGGTCAGGATCGTATGCGGCGCAAGATAGGGCGCAAGGCTGGCGAAGATCTTGTTCTTCACCTCTTCCTTTTCCGTCGCCGCCTCGATGATCAGATCCAGCGGCCCCAGCTCGGCAATGGCTTGTGTCGTGCGGATGCGCCCCAGCGCCGCCGCCTTGTCCGCCGCCGAAATCTTGCCCTTCGCCACCTGCCGGTCGAGGTTTTTCGCCACGGTTCCCAGCGCCCGGTCCAGCACGCCCGCGTCGATGTCGTGCAAAAGCACATCATACCCCGCCAGCGCAAAGACATGAGCAATCCCGCTGCCCATCTGCCCCGCCCCGATCACGCCCACGCTGCGAATTTCCATGACGTGCTCCTCCAACTGACCCGGCACCATAGCACCCCTCCGGAATCCAGCAAGATGCTGCACTGCGGCGGGAATGCTTCAAATTGCCGCTTTAGCGCTTTGGTAACGGGAATCGGGCAGCCTTGCCTTGGGTGTGAATTTTCTGGTGGGTGGAATGGCATATACGTTTCCGGGCGAAGGGGCCCTGGACTATTTTCCGTGTCGTTATGGCACGTCCCGGCTTTTGTTCCGCGGGCCAAGGCGCTCGCTGGAAAGGCCCTATATTGCTTTCCTTGGCGGAACGGAAAGCTATGGCAAGTATGTCTCCGATCCGTTTCCGGATCTGGTGGAAGACGAGTTTGGT
>JANLQT010000413.1:0-3570 GCA_031368035.1 Rhodobacterales bacterium
GGCCAGGGCGTCACCACCAGATCGGCCTCGGGAGCCTTTTCGCCGACGATGCCGGCGGACAGCACTTTCACCCCGGGCGAGGCGAAGACGAAATCGATGCGGTCGTGGTGATCCTCGGGGTCGGTCGCCTCGGTCGTGGGGGTCCAGGTGATGCCGGGCTTGGCCACCACATCGGGGAAAGTGGCGCGGAACGTGTCGGTCATGCCGGCGTCTTCCAGCCCCTTGGTGAAAGGCCAGGCGACGACCATGGGTTGAAGGCCGGCCTTCACGGCAGCTTCGGTCCAGTCGAGGCCGGAAGGCTCGTTGAAATCGCCCATCACGAACTGCGCGGCGGCGTCCTTTTCGAAGGCCATATCGGCCAGCACTTCCGCCAGACCCGGGCCACGCGTGGCCGCCGCGGCCTTCACCGCCTCCTCTGCGGTCTTCAGAAAGGGGAAGGCGCCGTATTCAATGTTGAGAAGCTGGTAGGGCTGATAGGGCGCATCGTTCAGGTTCATCGCATAGGCGACGACTTTGCGGCCGTTCACGTCGATCTCGACTCCGGCGCCCGAGGGGGTTTCGGCGCCGAACGGGTATTTCGACAGGATCGCATCGGCCCAATGCACATGGGTGTTGTGCTTGAATTCGTGGTAGTAGAAGCCAAGCGCCGCAGCGAGGTCTTTGGCGCGGCTGGCTTCCCCGGCCGGGCAATTTTCGATCCCCGCCTCGCAGGGGTCGGGTTCGGGCACGGTTTCAATGGCCGCGATGATATCGGCGCCGGTGGCTTTCATCACCGCCACGGTTTCCTCGATGGTTTTGCCGTCATTGGCGCCCGCGCCCCACATGTTCATGGACAGGAGCGTCAGGTCCTCGGCCAGAGCCGGGGCGGCGCAGGGGATGAGGAGCAGGGCAAGAAGGGGCAGGCGCATGACGGTTCTCCGGCTGGGGACGGGTCATTCTGGCGCTGCGTTCAAAATCCGGTCAAGGGGGTTTGGCGGGGTGCGTGTGAAACTTCATGCCCACGTCATCGCGCCGTTACCGTTGTGTCATGCCGGGGGCAGGTGCTTGGCGGCCTCATTGCGCGCCCAGGGTTTCAGACGGTCGCCATGCGCGTTCAGCCAGGCGCCGGTGCGGGGGGCGTCGTGTTTGGACAGATCGCGCAGCCACCAGGCGACGGCTTTCTGGATGAACCAATCCTTGTCGTCCGCGTAAGTCGCGCACCAGCCCAGCACCCGGTCGCGGATGGCGAGATCGGCGGGTTTGGGGAAGTTCTGCTTGGTCCAGGGCAGGGTGATGATCAGCGCGGCGCGGCGGGTCCACAGGTGATCGGAGGTGGTCCAGGTTTCGACTTGCTCGATGCGGGAGGGGTCGGCGAGCAGGCGGCGGCCACCGGCATCGCAGGCATGATCGGCGATGGCCCAGGCGTCGAACTGGGGAACCCAGGAGGCGATGAGGTCCCAGACTGGTTGGTCTTGGGTCATGCGGGCTTGGGTCAGCAGTTTGGCGGCGGCGATGCGGGCCTCGTGGATGTCGGTTTGCCACAGGGCGTCGGCCAGTTGGGCGCGGCCGGGAATGTCGAGGTCCGCGCGCCAAAGGGTGGCGAGGTCGGTGATTTGCGGGACGGTGATGCCGAGGTAACGGCGCGGGGCTTTGTGATAGGCGGCGGAGCCGGCGGCGCGCTCGGGGTCGGCGAGGGCTTCCAGTTGGGCGAGGGCTTCGGTCGGGGTCATTCCACCGTCACCGATTTGGCGAGGTTGCGCGGCTGGTCCACGTCGGTGCCTTTGGCGATGGCAGTGTGGTAGGCGAGCAGTTGCGCGGGCAGGGCGTAAAGGATCGGGGCGAAGAGCGGGGCGACCTCGGGCAGGGTCAGGGTTTTCCAGGTGCCGCGGCCCGCCTCGGCCACGCCTTTGGCGTCGGAGATAAGAAGGATCTTGCCGTGGCGGGCCATGACTTCCTGCATGTTCGAGACGGTTTTCTCGAACAGCGCGTCGCGGGGAGCGAGGACGATCACCGGAACGCGGGCGTCGATCAGGGCGATGGGGCCGTGTTTGAGTTCACCTGATGCATAACCTTCGGCGTGGATGTAGCTGATTTCCTTGAGTTTAAGCGCGCCTTCCATGGCGAGGGGGAAGAGGGCGCCTCGGCCTAGGAAGAGGACGTCCTGGGCCTCGGCCAGTTCCTCGGCGATGGCGGCGATCTCAGGCGACAGGGCGAGGGTGTGGTTCATCAGGCCGGGCAGCGTGGCGAGGGCGGCGAGGTGCTGGGACAAGGCTTCGGGGGTGAGGCGGCCGCGGTCCTGCGCGGCTTTCAGGGCGAGGAGGGCGAGGGTCAGGAGCTGGCAGGTAAAGGCTTTGGTCGAGGCGACGCCGACTTCGATGCCGGCGAGGATCGGGACGACGAGGTCGGATTCGCGGGCGATGGAGGAGGTGGGGACGTTGACGGCGGCGACGACCTTGGCGACGCGGGACTTGGCATAGCGGAGGGCGGCGAGGGTGTCGGCGGTCTCACCCGATTGGCTGACGAAGATCGCCCAGGAGGTGGGGGAGAGGGGCGGCTCGCGGTAGCGGAATTCGCTGGCGATATCGACCTCGGCGGGCAGGCCGGCGAGCTGTTCGAACCAGTATTTCGCGATGGAGGCGGCGTAGAAGGCGGTGCCGCAGGCGACAAGGGTGACGCGGTCGACGTTGGTGAAATCGGCGTCGGCTGGGAGTTGAAGGGTGCCGTCCGCGGAGGTGTAGGCGCGCAGCGCGTCGGCGATGACGACGGGCTGCTCGGCGATTTCCTTGGCCATGAAGTGCTTGTATCCGGCCTTTTCGATGCGGGTTGAGTCGATGGCGATGCGGGTTTCGGCGCGGTTTACGAGGCGATCCGAGGCGTCGAAGATTTGCGCCCCGGCGCGGGTGACGACGGCCCAGTCGCCTTCCTCAAGATAGGTGATGCGGTCGGTCATCGGCGCGAGCGCGATGGCGTCGCTGCCCACGAACATCTCGCCCATGCCATGGCCGATGGCGAGGGGCGAGCCGCGGCGGGCGGCGATGATGAGGTCTTGCTCGCCGTCGAACAGGAAACACAGGGCAAAGGCACCGGTCAGGCGTTTGAGGGTCTGGCGGGCGGCCTCGGTCGGGGTGGCGCCCTGGTCCATCAGGTGGCGGGCGAGTTGGGCGATGACCTCGGTGTCGGTTTCGGATTCGAAGCGCAGGCCCTTGGCGGTGAGTTCTTCGCGGAGGTCGCGGAAGTTCTCGATGATGCCATTGTGCACGACGGCGACCGGACCGGAGCGGTGGGGATGGGCGTTGGTGGCGGTCGCCGCGCCATGCGTGGCCCAGCGGGTGTGGCCGATGCCGGAATGGCCGGGAAGCGGGTCGTGGACGAGAAGGTCGGAGAGGTTCACCAGCTTGCCGACCGCGCGGCGGCGATCGAGTTTGCCGTGGTTGATGGTGGCGATGCCGGCAGAGTCATAGCCGCGGTATTCGAGGCGGCGGAGCGCCTCGACCAGCATGGGGGCGACTTCGTGGTGGCCGAGCACTCCGATGATACCGCACATTGGATTATCCGTTCTTTTTGGGATGTGTCACGGAAATGAAGGGTGAA
>JANLQT010000478.1:0-7582 GCA_031368035.1 Rhodobacterales bacterium
GTCGTCAAAGCCCGCGGCCTCGGCCTTCTTGGCCATGCCGCCCATGCCGGGCATCATGCCCATCAGACTTTGCATGCCGCCCATCTTCAGCATCTGGTCCAGTTGTATTTTCAGGTCGTTCATGTTGAACAGACCCTTTGCAAAGCGGCGGGCCATGCGTTCGGCATGTTCAGCCTCGAACGTCTCGCGGGCACGCTCGACCAGCGCGACGATATCGCCCATGCCAAGAATGCGGCCCGCGACGCGCTCGGCCTCGAAGGTTTCCAGCGCGTCCATCTTCTCGCCCATGCCGACGAAACGGATCGGCTTGCCGGTGATGGCGCGCATGGACAGAGCAGCGCCGCCGCGGCCATCGCCGTCCATCCGGGTCAGGACCACGCCGGAAATGCCAAGCTTGTCGTTGAACTCGGTGGCGACGTTCACCGCGTCTTGCCCGGTCAGGCCATCGACCACCAGCAGCGTCTCGCGCGGCTGGGCGATGTCGCGCACCGCCTGCACTTCATCCATCAGCACGTCGTCGATGTGCAAACGGCCTGCGGTATCAAGGAACAGCACGTCATAGCCGCCCATCGCGGCTTGGGTCTTGGCGCGCTTGGCGATCTGGACCGCCGTTTCGCCCTTCACGATGGGCAACGAGTCGACGCCGATCTGGCCGGCGAGGATCTGCAACTGCTCCATGGCGGCGGGGCGGTTGGTGTCGAGGGACGCCAGCAGCACTCGCTTGCCGTTCTTTTCCTTCAGCCGCTTGGCCAGCTTGGCGGTGGTGGTGGTCTTGCCCGAGCCTTGCAGGCCCACCATCAGGATGGTCGAGGGCGGGTTGTCGATCTTCAGCGCATCCGGCTCGCCGTCGCCTTGCAGCACGGCGACCAGTTCGTCATGCACGATCTTGACGACCTGCTGGCCGGGGGTGATCGACTTGGTGACGGCTTGTCCGATGGCGCGGGTCTTGACCGCCTTGATGAAATCGCGGGCGACCGGCAGCGAGACGTCGGCTTCCAGAAGGGCGGTGCGCACCTCGCGCAGGGCGGCGTCGATGTCGGCTTCGCTGAGCGCACCTTGCTTGGTCAGCCGGTCGAATACGCCGCCAAGCCGTTCTGACAGGCTTTCAAACATGGGCCGTCTCCTGTGTAATGGTTATCCCGGGATATGGGGCAACCGCGCGCGAAACCAAGACAAAGCGGAACGGCACCCGTGGGCGCAACGCGCTGACGGATGGCGATCCCGCATATGGGCGGGACCGGAAGCGTAAGGGCCTCCGGGGAATTGGGGCGGGGGGTACGCCGGACTGGGGGCCAAGTCAAGTGCGGCGGGCAGGCGCGGGACGATCAGCGTTGGAAATCGGCCCGGCTTTGCCGCAGGATCACCCCGGACAGGACCGCCAGACCCACCGCCGGAGGGGCGGAGGAGATGCCAAGCACCGCAAGATGCGCGCCCACCGCCGCCAATGAGACGGCCAGCATCAGCGCCGCACCATAGCCGCGCCGACCCGGCCACCAGAACAGGGCCACCGCCGCCAGTTGCAGCATGGCCGTCAGATAGCGCGCCCAAGGCTCTGCATCCAAAGCGGTGAAGGCGGCCGTCCAGTGGCCGGTGCCGAAAAGTTGCGTCAGCGCGGCGGCGAGAAACACCGCCGTCAGCATCGCTTGCATCACGCCTTGTGCCATTCTGCCCCGCATATGCCAGCGATAATCGCCCTTGCCCCGGTTTGGCAATCGGGGCCACTCTTGCCGTCCCATCTTTCCCTGCCAAAGGCCCGCCCATGTCAATCGAAGCCTGGGACGAAATCCGCACCGCTTATCAGGTCGCCCGGCTTGGCACCGTCTCGGGCGCTGCCGATGTGCTTGGGGTGCATCATGCCACCGTCATCCGCCATATCGACGCGCTGGAGCGGCGGCTGGGCACCAAACTGTTCCAGCGCCACGCCCGGGGCTATACCCCTACCGAGGCCGGGCGCGATCTGCTGACCACCGCCCAGCGCACCGAAGAGCAGTTGACACAGCTGGTGGGCCGCATCCGGGGCCAGGGTGAGACGGTGTCGGGAGAGCTGATCGTCACCTCGATCTCGGGCATTGCGCAGCTGTTGACCCCGGTGTTCAAGGCCTTTGCCGAAGCGCATCCCGATGTGGTGATCAAGCACATGTCGGACATGCGGCTGTTCCGGCTGGATTTCGGCGAGGCGCATGTGGCGATCCGGGCCGGGGCCGCGCCGGAGGATCCCGATTATGTGGTGCAACCACTGGTGCGGATGGGCGCCGGGCTTTACGCGGCGCCGGATTATGTCGCAGCCCATGGGCTGATCACCGGACCGCAGGACTATCCGCGCCATCGTTTCATCGGGCCCGTCGATCCCGACCCAAAACCGGGCTTTTACCGCTGGATGCGCGACAACCTTCCCGAAGACCGGATCCTGCACCGGGTCAGCGACCCGGACGCCACGTCAGCGGCCATCCGCGGCGGGCTGGGCGTGGGCTTCATGCCACGGCGCGAGGCCGAGGGCACCGGGATGGTGGCAGTGATGCCGGCTCTGCCCGGCTGGGATTCCAGCCTTTGGATCGTGACCCATGTCGATCTGCATCGCACCTTGAAAGTGCAAAGCTTTCTGGCCGTGCTGAAACGTCTGGCGGCGGGCTGGTCCTGCGCATGACCGACCCGCAGCGCGGGCATCTGGCGATGCTGGCGTTTTCGGCGCTGGTGGCGGGGTCGTTTTCACTGGGCGCGATGGCGGCGCCGCTGATCTCTCCCGCCGCGCTGACGGTGGCGCGGTTCGCGTTGGCTGGGGCGGCGGTGGGGATTGCCGCCCGGCTGACGGGGGGCATTCCGGCCCGCGCTTGGGCAGCGCCCTGGCGGTATCTGGTGCTGGGCGGGCTTCTGGCGCTGTATTTCGTGCTGATGTTCGAAGGCTTGCGCACCGCGGCGGCTGTCCCCACAGCGGCGGTGTTCACCCTGACCCCGGTGATGGCGGCGGGCTTCGGCTGGGTGATGCTGCGGCAGGTCACCTCGCCCCGCATGGCGCTGGCGCTGGCTTTGGGCGCGGCGGGGGCGCTGTGGGTGGTGTTTCGCGGCGACCCACAGGCGCTGATGGGCCTGGAGGTCGGGCGGGGCGAGGTGATCTATTTCTTCGGCTGCGTGGCGCATGCGGTCTACACGCCCATGGTGCGCAAGCTGAACCGGGGCGAGCGGGCGGTGGTGTTCACCTTTGGCACCATGATGGCGGGACTGCTGGTCCTATCGCTGTGGGGCTGGCGCGATGTGCTGGCCACGGACTGGGCGCATCTGCCCGCCATTGTCTGGATCTGCCTTGGCTATATCGCCTTTGTCGCCTCGGCGATGACGTTCGTTCTGCTGCAATTCGGCGCGCTGCGGCTGCCGGCATCCAAGGTGATGGCCTATACCTATCTGGTGCCGAGCTGGGTCATCCTGTGGGAGCTGGCGCTTGGCCACCCGGCGCCGCCGGGGCGGGTGCTGGTGGGTGTGGCCCTGACCGTGGTGGCGCTGGCGCTGCTGCTGAAGGACGAGGCGCCTAGGCCAGAAGCCCCAGCACCGCGCCCTTGATCTCGTCGCCCATCGGGTCAGGGTCCGAGCCAAAGGTCGCGGCAATGCGGCCATCCGGCCCGATCAGCACCTTGTTGAAATTCCACTCCGGAACAAAACCGGAGGTCTCTCGCACCCAGGCATAGAACGGATGCACCGCGCCCTTCGCGACGTGCTGGATCTTGGTCATCGGCAGTTTCAGGCCGAAGCTCATCTCGCAAAACCCTGCCACCTCGTCCTCGGTGCCGTATTCCTGCGCGAAGTCATCGGATGGCACGGCGAGAACCTTGCCGCGCGGCCCCAGAAGGTCGGCCAGCGCCTGCATCCCGGCATATTGCGGGGTGCAGCCGCACATCGAGGCGGTGTTGACCACCAGAACCGGGCCGCCGCGCCAGTCATTGAGCCGGATTTCGCCGCCCTTGATCGAGGGGAAAACAAACTCCGGTGCTGCACTTGCTGTCTTGGCCATGGCCCTGCCTTTCCGCGCTTTGCCCGCCCGCCAGAATCGACGCGCCGGGCCGTGGGAGGATCATGGGCCAAAGCGAGGCAGTGTCGAGGGGCTTTCGGACGCGGCCCGTCAACCTGTGAAATCGGCAAGGTTGCACGCGTGCAACCTTGTTTAACGCATTGAATTGCAATGATTTCGATAATTTCGTCAGGATTTCGTTAACCACGATTGCCCTGGATTGCACGCGCTCGGCTGTGGTCCGGACCGCCGCATCGGGCCAGCCCTTCATCTTGGGAAGAAATACTCTCGTTGGATGTGGGCGGGGGGTGTGGGGGACAGACAGCCCCCCGCTTTCGCACCAGCCCTGCCACACCATTTCCGGCACCGGGGCAAAATAGTTCGGCCCGGTTTGAAACCCTGGGCAGGCCTCGCGCGTATAGACTTGTAACCGCGTCCATGCGGCGAGGAGGATGCCATGTCGTTGAACCGCCGAACGCTTCTGACCCGGATGCTGCTGGGCAGCGCCGCCTTGCGATTGGGCGCAGGTGCCGCCCAGGCGGGAGCGGCCTTTGCCGTGACCCATACCGAGGCCGAGTGGCGCAAGCTGCTGACGCCGGACGCCTTCGCCGTCTTGCGGCAAGAGGCGACCGAGGCGCCGTACACCAGCGCGCTGCTGGACGAGCATCGCACGGGCAGCTTTGCCTGTGCGGGCTGCGATCTGGCGCTGTTCTCCTCGGCGAGCAAATTCGACAGCGGCACCGGCTGGCCCAGTTTCTGGGCGCCGCTTGACGCTGCGGTGGCGACGACCAGCGACACCACGCTTGGCACGCTGCGGACCGAAGTGCATTGCAGTCGGTGCGGCGGGCATCTGGGGCATGTGTTTGACGATGGCCCTGCCCCGACCGGGCTGCGCTATTGCATGAATGGGGTGGCGCTGTCCTTCCGGGCAGCCTGATCCCGGTGCAGGCGCCGCGTTCATACCGATGACTTCCCGTTGTCTGAAAGGAATTGCCATGACGTATGTCTTATCCGTCCCGCGCCGCGTGCTGCTGGGGGCCCCGCTGCTGGGGGCCTTGGTGCTGGTGGCCCCGTTGCTGGTGGCTTTGGCCCTGACGCTGCTGGCGTCGGGCGGCGCCCGGGCGCAAGAGGGGCTGGTTCTGCCTGCGCCTGCCGTCGATGAAGCCAAGGGCAGCGCGCCCGAAACCGCGATTTTCGCCGGGGGATGCTTCTGGGGTGTGCAGGGGGTGTTTCAGCATGTGGGCGGCGTGATCAGCGCCACGTCAGGTTACGCGGGGGGCACTGTCGCGGAACCGAGTTATGAGCAGGTCAGCTCGTCCGGCACCGGCCATGCCGAAGCGGTGCAGGTTGTGTTCGACCCAAGCCAGATCAGCTATGGCCGCCTGATGCAGATCTTCTTTTCGGTCGCGCATGACCCGACCCAGTTGAACCGGCAGGGCCCCGACAGCGGCACCCAATACCGCTCGGCAATCTTTCCGACCAACGCGGCGCAGGCCAAGGTCGCCAATGCCTATATCGCGCAACTGGATGCGGCGGGGGTCTTCCATGCCGCGGTCGCCACCAGGATCGAGCCGGGGGCGAGGTTCTGGCGGGCCGAGGATTACCATCAGGATTTCCTGACGCTGAACCCGACTTATCCTTACATCGTCGTCAACGACCTGCCCAAGATTGATAACCTGCAGGCGCTGTTCCCGGCCAATTATCAGGACAAGCCGGTTCTGGTGATGAAGTGAGACAGATCGGACCGGCGCCGTCCGGGTGCCGGTCATCGCGGCGATGAATTCGCCGAAAGGCTTGCGGCCGGTGGTCATGCCGGGTGGCAGGGGCGGTTCCGGTCACAAAGCAAGGTGCTGGCGCTGAGGCAGAACGCTCGCCGCGTTCATTCGCCCGCTTCGACCTCGGCCGCAAGGTTTGCGCGTGCCCATGCGAGCGCTGTTTCGGGTTCGGGCGCCAACGGCTCGGACATGCCCGCGGTGAAGGTCAGAAACTCTGGCAGATTCAGCCCGTTCACGCCGACCAGCACCGGGATGCCCCTTTCCATCGCCAATGCGATCGCGGGCGCAAGTCCCCGGCCCAGGGCCTCTTGCTTGCCGAACTTGTTCACCACCAGAAGGTCGGCGCCCGCCAAGCGGGCCTCGACCTCGGCGGCAAGGGCCTCGATCGCACCGCCATCCAGACGGCAGCCCTTCGCCATTGGGCCCAGCGGCTGGCTGATCCTGTACACCGGGCCGTCTGGCAACACGCGAAGGTCCATGTCGCAGGGATGCGCCCGGTGGTCCACCGGCAGCACGCGGACGGTTCCTGCAAGCGCCACGCCCTCGGCTTCAAGGGCGGCAACCACTTCGGACAGGCAATCGTCGATCAGGCCGCGGCCGGTCAGGGTGACATAGGCGATCCGCATTCGGCTTTCCATTTCCAAGAGAGACCCCGGCCACCGCGCAGGCGGCCGGGGCAAGATCAGGTCAGAGCGTGACTTCCCAGGACTTGTAGGATACCCGAGCTGCCGCCGGTGTGGCATCCGAGATTTTGCGGATGTTGGCCCAGGTCTGCTTGTAGTTCGGCAGCATCAACTCGTTGACGCCCCCGTTCACCACATTGCCCTGTGCGCCGGTCGGCGCGCCGAAGACCATGAAGGTCTCGCCTGCGCGCGCCGTAGCTTCGGGATAGGCCAGCGCCTGCGTCGCGCCCACATCATTGAAGATCTCGACCATGTCGCCGGGCTTGACGCCAAGCGCCGTCATGTCGGCGGGGTTGATCTGGATGAAGGGCACGGGGAAGCGGTCCATCACGAAGTCATTCTTCTGGTCGAGGAACCAGTTCTGCCAGTTGATGTTGGAGCGGCCGTTGTTGATGAGGAACTTGTAGGCCGCCTTCTGTTGGTCTTTGCCCCGCGCCTGAAGCCCGCGCCAAGCCCCAAGGCAGAACAGCGCCAGCTTGTCCTCGCGCCCGTGCCGGTCGAACTTGCCGTCGGCATAGAGGCGCTTGGTGCCGACCAGCTTGCCATCCTTGAAGTCGGTGACGGGCTCCTGCACCCCGTTGTTGCCCATGGCGCGCAGGCGGTCATAGGTGACGATCTTGCCGGTGTTGGCGTGATACCCGTCCATGAACGCGTCTTCTTCACTGGCCCAGTCAAAGCCCTTGAACTGGTCGGCGTAGTCGGTGCGCCCTTCGGCCCGCAGCACCCGTTCCAGGTTCTGCGCGATACCCGCCGCGACCATGCAGTCGGGCTTGGCTGTGCCCGGCCCGTCCATGAACTTCTCGACCAGCCGCATCCGCCGCTCGCCATTCATCGAGGTCAGGTTCATCTCGCCCGATTCCACCGCCGGCAGGATCACATGCGCCGCCTGGCCGATCTGACTGTGGATGATCTCGACCGCGACCGAGAAGATGCCGCCCGCGTCGATGGCCGACACGATGGCATCCACCAGTTCTTCGCGCGTGGCACCGGCCCGGGCATCCATGGCTTCCTTCACCATGTTGGTGCGGCGGTTGTAGACGCGCTTGAACTCGGCGGCGTTGAGGGTGGTCTTGTAGTGGTCGTTGGCCCAGATGTGGTGGACCTTGCCCTGGCCCGCGATGATCAAC
>JANLQT010000488.1:0-4806 GCA_031368035.1 Rhodobacterales bacterium
CGCCTCGGCCAAGGCCCAGGGTTTTGGCAAGTACCATTGGCACAGCAGCACAGGGTCGGTCCAGCAGCGCCAGACCAGGCTGGGAGGGGCTTTCATATGCCGTTCGATCACCAGATCGCGCGCGGGATCAATCTTCATCGCTTGCGTCTTCCTCTTTCTGCAATGTTTCCAGGAACGCCTCCAGGCGATCCGTTCGCGCTTCCCAAAGGGCCTTCTGCTTGGCCATCCAGTCCATCGTCGCCACCAGGGTTTCGGGCCGGGCGCGGCACATCCGCGTGCGGCCGGTTTTCTCCGTTTCGATCAGCTCTGCCGCCTCCAGCACTGACAGGTGCCTAAGGATCGTCGGCAGGGCGAGGCCGGTCGGCCTTGCAAGATCGCTCACCGGCAACGGCCCGTCGGCCATCCGTGCCAGCATCGCGCGGCGCGTCGGGTCCGATAGCGCCTGGAAGATCAGGTCGAGGTTGGGATCATGCTTAGCCATAGTGCTAAGTTACACCAGCCATTTGCCAATGCAAGCGAAAACTTAGCGATCCGGCTAGGTGAATGCACCGGAGCTGCGGCACCGGGATGCCTTGGCCCGCAGAAACGGCTCTGCTAGCCTTTGCCCAATCGCAGGAGAACCCCGATGCCCGACATGACCCCGCGCGTGACCAAAAGCGGCCTTGCCGTGGCCGAGGTGCTGGCCCGCTTCATCGAGGAAGAGGTGCTGCCGGGTCTGGCGCTGGAGGCGGGAACCTTCTGGGCGGGCTTTGCCGGGCTGGTGGCCCACTACGGCCCGCAAAACCGCGCGCTTCTGGCCCGGCGCGAGGCGCTGCAGACCGCCATCGACGATTGGCACCGCCGCCATCCCGGTGCGCCCGCCATGGGCGATTACAAGTCTTTCCTGACCCGCATCGGGTATCTGGCGCCCGAGGGCCCGGCGTTCCAGATCGAAACGACGGGCACCGATGACGAGATTGCCCGCCTCGCCGGACCCCAGTTGGTCGTGCCGATCACCAACGCCCGCTATGCGCTGAACGCCGCCAATGCGCGCTGGGGCTCGATGTATGACGCGCTGTATGGGACGGACGCGATGGGCGCAGCCCCGCCCAAGGGCGGTTATGACCGGGGGCGCGGCGCGCGGGTGGTGGCGCGGGCCCGGGTGTTTCTGGACGAATGTTTCCCCATCGCTGGCACCAGCCATGCCGATGTGCGCCGCTATTACGTTGCGGGCGGGCAGTTGCTGGTGGACGACTTGCCGCTGGTCAGCCCTGAGAAATTCATCGGCTATCGCGGCAACCCCCGCGCGCCGGACGCGGTTCTGTTGACGAACAACGGCCTGCATGTCGAACTGGTGTTCGACCGCGCCCATATGATCGGCGCCCGTGATCAGGCGGGCCTCGCCGACATCCAGCTGGAAAGCGCCCTGACCGCGATCATGGATTGCGAGGATTCCGTCGCCTGCGTCGATGCCGAGGACAAGGTCGTCGCCTATCGCAACTGGCTGGGCCTGATGCAGGGCACCCTGACGGCCAGCTTCGACAAGGGCGGCAAGTCGGTCACCCGCGCCCTGAACGAGCCGCGCGCCTTCACCGCCGCGCAAGGCGGCTCCATCGAACTGCGCGGCACCGCGCTGCTGTGGATTCGCAACGTCGGCCACCTGATGACCACCCCCGCCATTTTGGACGCCGAGGGCCGCGAGATCGGCGAGGGCATCATGGACGCCGTCATCACCACGCTGATCGCCCTGCACGATCTGCGTCGGGACGGGGCGAAGAACTCTCCCAAGGGCTCGGTCTATGTCGTCAAACCCAAGATGCATGGGCCTGAGGAGGTCGCCTTTGCCGACGCCCTGTTCGGCGGGGTCGAGGCGATGTTGGGTCTTGCGCCCAACACCGTGAAACTGGGCGTGATGGACGAGGAACGCCGCACCTCGGTGAACCTGAAGGAATGCATCCGCGCCGCGAAAAAGCGCATCGCCTTCATCAACACCGGCTTTCTCGACCGCACCGGGGACGAGATTCACACTTCGATGGAAGCCGGCCCCTTCAGCCGCAAGGATTTCATCAAGCGCAAGCCCTGGATCGCGGCCTATGAGGTGCAGAACGTCGATATCGGTCTGGAATGCGGGCTAAGTGGCCGCGCGCAGATCGGCAAGGGCATGTGGGCGGCGCCCGATCTGATGGCGGCAATGCTGGAACAGAAGATCGAGCACCCGAAGTCGGGCGCCAGCACCGCCTGGGTGCCATCCCCTACGGCGGCGACGCTGCACGCGCTGCATTACCACAAGATCGACGTGTTCGCGGTGCAGAAGCGCCTCGCCGCCGGGGGCCGCCGGTCCTATGTCGAAACCGTGCTGGAAATCCCGCTGGCGGCGTACCAGAAGTGGAACCCCGATCAGGTCCGGCGCGAGGTCGAGAACAACGCCCAAGGCATCCTCGGCTATGTCGTGCGCTGGATCGATCAGGGCGTCGGCTGCTCCAAGGTGCCCGACATTCACGATGTCGGGCTGATGGAAGACCGCGCCACCTGCCGCATCTCGGCCCAGCATATCGCCAACTGGCTGCACCACGGCGTGGTGTCGCCCGAAACGGTGGAAGCTGCGTTGCGGCGGATGGCGGTGGTGGTGGACGGGCAGAACGCCGGCGATCCCCTGTACGAACCCATGGCGCCGCGCTTTGACGGTATCGCCTTCAAGGCGGCGCAGGATCTGGTGTTTCTGGGCCGCGTGCAGCCCTCGGGCTATACCGAGCCGATCCTGCACGCGCGCCGGCAAGAGAAGAAGGCAGAGCAGCGGCAACGTCGGTGATGTCTGACCCGTAGGATGGGTTAATCACCCATCATTTCCCGGCGGTTGGGGTTGATGGGTTAATCACCCATCCTACATATCACCCCACATCCAACGCCAGCGCATGCACCCGGCTGTTGAGATCCCCCAGCACCGTATGCACCGCCCGGTGCCGTGCCACACGGGGCAGGGCGGCCAGCGCTTCCGCCCGGATCTTCACCGCGAAATGACTCTCGCCGCTGCCGTCATCGCCGCCGTGGCCCGCGTGCTTATGGCTTTCGTTCACCACCTCCAACTCGGTCGGCGCAAAGGCCTCCGTCAAACGCTTTGAAATTTCATCCGTGATCGCCATGCCGCACCCCCTTCAATCTCCGGCCAAATGCCCTAGACTTGACGCCCCGAGTCGGAAAGCCCCTCTATGTCTCAGCGTACCCCCTTTGAGTTCGACCTTCGCGTGTCTTCCGACAAGGCGAAGCGCAAAACCGGCCGCCGGGCCGTCACGGGCGCGTCCGACAGCGCCAACCGGCCCTGCGATTTTCCGGGCTGCCGCGAAAAGGGCGTCCACCGCGCGCCCAAGTCGCCCGACCATCTGGACGAATTCTTCTGGTTCTGCCGCGACCATGTCCGCGAATACAATCTGAAGTGGAATTTCTTCGGCACCGCCACGGATGAGGAATTCCAGAAGCTGCTGGAAAAGGACCGCTTGTGGGAACGGGAAACCAAACCCTTCTCGCGCAAGGACGACGGCCGGGCCTGGGCGCGGCTGGGCGTTGATGACCCGATGCAGCTTCTGGGGGCGAATGCCACGCAAAACCCCGGCCGCACCTCGAACGCCACCCGCAAACTGCCCTCGACCGAGCGCAAGGCGATCGAGATTCTCGACGCCCGCGACACCTGGACCAAGATGGAAATCCGCAAGCAATACAAAAGCCTGGTCAAGGATCTTCACCCGGACATGAACGCCGGAGACCGCAGCGACGAGGACCGGTTGCAAGAGGTGGTCTGGGCCTGGGATCAGATCAAGGACAGCCGCTACTTCAAGGAATGATGTGTGAGTGACCTGGCAGTTCCGATGGCATGGCTCGACTGGCGTGATCGCCAGCTCGAAGCGATCTCGGAACAGCTTGAAGATGCGATGCCGGATCTTCTGTCTCAGCTTGATATATGGGTCGAACGTGCCTCGCGCTGGGACCTTGCAAAAGCCAAGGCTGGCAAAAGCGCAGATCAGCGCGCGATTATAGACACGTGGCAAGCAGACCAGTTGCGACGCGCGGTACGGCGCGCGGAACAGACTATGTCAGAGGCTCTGAGGTCGCTGCCGCCCGATGTGAAAGCTCTGGGGAGTGCGGGCCTTGAAGTTACCACGCTCTTGCCGGCTGCTTTAGGAGTGGGCCTGCTTGCGGCGTCGATAGCCGCCATTCCCACTGTCGTCTCCTTTGCCACGGTCACGTCAAGCTGGATGGCGATCTTTACAATTTCGACGGTGAGTTGGCCACTGATGGCCTTGGGAACGGTCGGGGTGGTGACAGCTGCCGCACTTGGATCTACGCTGTTGAGCCGAGCAGAGGCTAAGTGGCGCGAAAATGCCAAAGTGCGGATGCGATCATGGGCCTATGGCCAAATGCTTGGATTGGGTGCCCCGCGCGGTGCCCGATGTTTTCTGTCCGACCTTCAGGCCGTGGTGATGATGGCCGGACGCAACAGAATGGAGGCCCATCCTTGACACCGTTGCTTTACCAAATTCCCGCCGAGCTAGTGAAGCGTTTCGCCACCGGCGAGGTTCAGTTGTATGGCGCGGTCTTGAAGGAGGCCGCAACGGGATTTATCGTTGGTCACGTCCAGCAAACCGGGCTGATGGAACCCGCGATCCGCAGCATTTTGGGGATCGCAACAGGTGGGCCGGCCAACTTCATCGCGACGGCGATTACAGGGGCCGTCGGCGTCTACCAGAATCATCGCATCGGAGAACAACTCACTCAGGTGCAATCCTCTCTGGCGTTGGTGCAAAATCTGCAGATTGCCGGACTGCTGGTCTCCGG